>JAURXG010000439.1 GCA_030654555.1 Aquabacterium sp. | reverse complement strand
CCCGCAGTGGATGTGGAACACGGTCGTGGTCTCGGTGGTCTCGACCTTCTTCTCACTGGTGGCCTCGGTGATGGCGGCCTACGCGATCGAGCGCCTGCGCTTCCAGGGGGCCAAGCCGGCGGGCGGCGCGATCTTCCTGGCCTACCTGGTGCCGCCGTCGATCCTGTTCATCCCGCTGGCGGCCATCGTCGTCAAGCTCGGGCTGTTCGACACGCGCATGGCGCTGATCCTCACCTACCCGACCTTCCTGATCCCGTTCTCGACCTGGCTGCTGATGGGCTATTTCCGCTCGATCCCGTTCGAGCTGGAAGAGTGCGCGCTGATCGACGGCGCCAACCGCTGGCAGATTCTCGTGAAGATCGTGCTGCCGCTGGCGGTGCCGGGGCTGATCTCGGCGGGCATCTTCGCCTTCACGCTGAGCTGGAACGAGTTCATCTACGCGCTGACCTTCGTCTCGTCGTCCGAGAACAAGACCGTGCCGGTGGGCGTGGTGACCGAGCTGGTCGAGGGCGACGTCTACCACTGGGGCCCGCTGATGGCCGGTGCGCTGCTGGGCTCGCTGCCGGTGGCCTTCGTGTACTCGTTCTTCGTCGAGTACTACGTCTCGGGCATGACCGGGTCGGTCAAGGAGTAGCCGGGTCGGTGCGGCGGGCGCGGGCCTTGAGCCGCGGCGCCGGCGCGCCCAGCGACGGCAGCTTGCGCCGCGTCTTCAGCACCACCTCGATGTCGTCGTTGGCACCGTCGATCAGGCGCAGGATCGCCCGTTCGGCCTTCTGCGGATCACGCGCGATCACCGCGTCGAGCACCGCGCGGTGCAGGTGCAGCGACGAGGCCGGGCCGTCGGGCCGGGTGGTCGAGATCTCGAAGCTGGTGCGCAGCAGCGCCCCCAGCGCCTTGCTCATGTGCGCCAGCATGCGGTTGTGGCAGGCGCGCAGCAGGCCCTGGTGAAAGCGCAGGTCGCTGCTGACGTAGTCGCCGCCCTCGTCGATCGAGCGCTTCATGCCGACGAAGGCGGCTTCGATCTCGGCGATGTCCTGCGCCGTGGCGCGCTCGGCGGCCAGCCGCACCGCGGCGGGCTCGACCAGGCGCCGCAGCTCCTGCAGATCACGCAGGAACTCGCGCGACAGGCCCGCGCTGGATTGCCAGGCCACGACATCGGGGTCGAACCAGTTCCACTGGTCCTCGGCCAGCACCCGCGTGCCGACCTTGGGGCCGGTGACGAGCAGGCCCTTGGCGATCAGCGACTTCACGGCCTCGCGGATCACCGTGCGGCTGACGCCGAGTTCTTCGCACAGCATCGGCTCGGGCGGCAGCGAACTGCCGACCGGGTAGCGCCCGGTGACGATGCCCGCGCCCAGCTGGTCGACGGTGTTGCCGTGCACGTTCTTGATCATGGGGCGGCCTGCAGCCTGGGTGTCATGCGCGAACGAAGGCGGTGACCAGCGGATCGGGGCCGACCTGCCGGCTCCAGTGGCCGTGCACCCGGGGGTCGAAGCGGGCGCCGGCCGGCAGGGTGTCGGCCGAGAAGAAGTGCTGGCCGGGGCCGAACACCCGCGACGTGCCGTCCTGCAGGCCGATCTCCATCTGCCCGCCGAGGATGAACACCCACTGCGGATCGGTGGAGCAGTGGAACTCGCTGCGAAAGCCCACCGGGCTGTGCCGCAGCTGCAGGCCGCCGCTGGGCATCAGCGGCGACAGCATCGCGGCGGGCTTGCCTTCGGTCAGCGCGATGGGCTGCTCGCGAAAGCGCGCGCGGCCGTCGGTGTCGGTGAACAGGGTGACTTGGGTGAAGGTGGCGGTCATGGGGCGATTGTCTACAGGGTGGCGGTCACGCCGCCGTCCACGTACAGGATGTGGCCGTTGACGAAGCGCGCGGCATCGCTGGCCAGGAACACCGCCGCCGGCGCCAGGTCGTCCACGTCGCCCCAGCGGCGGCTCGGCGTGTGCTTGATCAGCCACTCGCTGAACACCGGGTCGTCGACCAGCGGCTGGGTCAGCTCGGTCTTGATGTAGCCGGGGCCGATGCCGTTGACGGTGATGCCGTGCGGGCCCAGGTCGATGGCCATGCCCTTGGTCAGCATCTTCACCGCGCCCTTGCTGGCGGTGTAGGGCGCGATGCCGGGGCGGCCCAGCTCGCTCTGCACCGAGCAGATGTTGATGATGCGCCCGCGCTGGCGCGGCACCATGCGCCGGGCCACCGCCTGGCCGACGTAGAACATGCTGTCGACGTTGGTGCGCATCACCGCCTGCCAGTCGTCGGCCTTGAACTCGTGGAACACGCCGCGGCGCTGGATGCCGGCGTTGTTGACCAGGATCTCGATGGCGCCCACCTCGGCCTCGATGCGGGCCACCGCGGCTTCGGCGGCGGCGCCGTCGGTCACGTCAAAGGCGCTCTGGTGCACCGTCAGGCCCTCGGCGCGCAGTTGCGCGGCCACGCCGGCCAGCTTGGCCACATCGCGGCCGTTGAGCACCAGCGCGGCGCCCGCCTGGCCGAGGCCACGCGCCAGTGCCAGGCCGATGCCGGCCGACGAGCCGGTGATCAGCGCGAGCTTGCCGTCCAGGCGAAAGGTGTGGTCGGTGATCATGCGGGTTGGCCTTGAAGTTGCACCAGCGCCGCCGCCACCAGCTGGGGCGTGGGCGGCGTGATGTCGAGCGAGATGGCCGCCTCGTCGGCGGCCGGCGGCTCCAGCGTGGCCAGCTGGCTGTCCAGCAGCGAGGGCGGCATGTAGTGGCCGGTGCGCGCGCCCATGCGCTGGCGCAGCAGGGGGGCCGGACCGTGCAGGTGGATGAAGCGCAGGCCCGGGCAGGCAGCGCGCAGCCGGTCGCGGTAACTGCGCTTGAGCGCCGAGCACGACACCACCAGCCCGCGCCCGGCCGCCTGCGCCTGGCCCAGCCGCGCGGCGATGGTGGCCAGCCAGTCGGCGCGGTCGGCGTCGGTCAGCGGCGTGCCGGCGGCCATCAGCGCCACGTTGCGCGGTGGGTGCAGTTCGTCGCCCTCGATGAAATCCAGGCCCAGTGCCTGGGCCAGCTGGCGACCGACCGAGGTCTTGCCGCAGCCGCTGACGCCCATCACCACCAGCTGCCAGGGCGGCGCCGGCGGCGTGGGGCGGAGAGGGGCATCGGGGGTCACAGCCGCTGGCCGCCCTGCCCGTCGAAGACATGGGCCTTGGCGCCATCGATGGCCAGGTGCACCGTGTCGCCCGGCTGGGCATTGGTGCGGCCGTGCAGCACCAGCACCAGCTGCTGGGCCGTGGCGCCGTTACCGATCTGCAGCAGCAGCTCGGTCTCGGCGCCGGTGGGCTCGACCACCACCACCTCGGCCGGGATGCCGGCATCGGCCAGCGTCAGGTCGCCCGGGCGGATGCCGTAGTGCACCTTCTGGCCGTGGCTGCCCGCCCGCAGGCCGGCCACCGGCCACAACGAACCCAGCGCCGACACGGCGGTGGCGCCGCCTTCACGCTGCAGCACCCCGTCGAACACGTTCATCGATGGCGAGCCGATGAACTGCGCCACGAACAGGTTGCCCGGGTGGTCGTACAGCTCGAGCGGCGTGCCGATCTGCTCGATGATGCCGTCGTGCATCACGACGATGCGGTCGGCCATGGTCATGGCCTCGATCTGGTCGTGGGTGACGTAGACGGTGGTGGTCTTCAGCCGCTGGTGCAGCGCCTTGATCTCGGCGCGCATCGCCACGCGCAACTTGGCGTCGAGGTTGCTCAGCGGTTCGTCGAACAGGAACACCTTGGGATCGCGCACGATCGCGCGGCCCATCGCCACGCGCTGGCGCTGACCGCCCGACAGCTCTTTCGGAAAGCGGTCGAGCAGCGGCCCCAGGTTGAGGATGCGCGCCGCGTTGTCCACGCGCTCGGCGGTGAGCTTGGCATCGGCCTTGCGCAGCTTCAGGCTGAAGGCCATGTTGTCGCGCACCGTCATGTGCGGGTAGAGCGCGTAGCTCTGGAACACCATCGCGATGTCGCGGTCCTTGCTCTCGAGGTCGTTGACCACCTTGTCGTCGATCAGGATCTCGCCGGCGGTGATCTCCTCCAGGCCGGCCAGCATGCGCAGCAGCGTGCTCTTGCCGCAGCCCGAGGGGCCGACCAGCACGACGAACTCACCATCGGCGATGTCGAAGCCGATGCCGTGGATGACCTTGACCGGCCCGTAGGCCTTTTCGATCTTGCGAAATGAAACCGTTGCCATGTCGTACCTTGTACTTACCGCTGCAGCAGCGTGAGTGAGTTGGCAAGCGGACGCCGCGGAACCGGCTTTGCCGGGCCGCTGGCGTCGCCCCCTTGAGGGGGAGCGGCGAAGCCGCTGCGGGGGTGGGTCATGATTTCACGGCGCCGGCGGTGAGCCCACCGACCATGTAACGCTTGAACGTGTAGTAGATCGCCGCGGGCGGCGCGGCGTAGATCAGCCCGGTGGCCATCAGCAGCTCCCAGGGCGAATCGTCGGCCGACAGGAAGTTGCCCAGCGCCACCGACAGCGTCACGTCCTTGTCGTTGGACAGCAGCAGGAAGGCGTAGAGGTATTCGTTCCAGGCCAGCAGCAGCGAGTAGGTGCCCACGGCCACCAGCGAGGGCACCATCAGCGGCAGGTAGACCAGGCGGAACAGCTGCAGCGGGCTGGCGCCGTCCATGCGCGCGGCCTCGTCCAGCTCGAGCGGCAGCTTGTCGCTGGCCTGCTTGAGCACCCAGATGCAGTAGGGCGAGGCGATGGTGACCATCGCCAGGATCAGCGACCACTGGTTGTTCAGCAGCCCGTAGTTGCCCATGGTCTTGTACATCGGCACCGCCAGGAAGGCCGCCGGGATGAAGTAGGTGAACAGCGCCAGGTTCATCACCGTGCGGCCGCCACGCACCCGCAGCCGGCTGATCGCGAAGGCCGCGCAGGTGGCGATGAACAGCGTCAGCGCGCCCACGGCCACGGCGATCCACAGCGAGTTGAACAGCTGCTGCCAGAAGTGGTCGAGGTAGAAGTGCTTCTTCTGGAAGACGATCTCGAAGTTCTGCAGCGTCGGGTTCTTGGGCCACAGCCGGCCCGAGGTGGCCGTGTCGCGCTCGCTGATCGCGAACAGGAACATGTGGTAGATCGGGATCAGCGTCCACAGCAGCACCGGGATGCCCACCAGCAGCAGCTGGGCCTCGAGGCCGATCTTCTTGAGGGTCAGGCGCCGGCTCATTTGCTCAACCGCTTCATCATGAAGTACACCAGCGGCAGCACCATCGGCAGTGCCACCACGATCGAGGCCATCGCCAGGTCCACCTGGTCGAGCCGCAGGTAGCGGATGCCCAGCGTGGCCAGCACATGCGTCAGGTCGGCGGGCCCGCCGCCGGTCAGCAGGTAGACGCTGTTGAAATCACCCAGCGTCCAGATCATCGACAGGATGGTGGAGGTGAGGTAGAGGCTGCGCATCGCCGGCCAGGTGATGAAGCGGAACTTCTGCCAGCGCGTGGCGCCGTCGACGCTGGCGGCCTCGTACTGCTCGCTGGGGATGGCCAGGCGCCCGGCCACCAGGATCAGCGTCCAGAACGGCAGGCTCTTCCACACGTGCATCAGCATCGAGAAGCTCAGCGCCAGCGTCGGGTCGTTGAGCCAGTTGGGGCCGTCCAGGCCGGTCAGGCGGAAGATGGTGCTGTTGATCACGCCCCACTCGGGGTTGAGCATGAAGCGCACCGACAGGATGGTGGGGATCGACGGCACCGCCCAGGGCAGGATGAACACCGCCGCCAGGATCTTGATCCACCAGCGCGACTGCACGAAGAAGCCCGACAGCCCCAGCGCCACCACCATCTTCAGGTTGATGGCGACGACCAGGAACACCAGGGTGTTGATCGCGGTGCGGAAGAAGATCGGGTCATCGAACAGCTTGCTGTAGCTCTCCGGATGGCGCGCCAGCCACAGGCCGTAACCCACCGGATAGACCACGACGACCAGGAACACCGCCAGGTAGGGCAGCACCATGATGC
>JAURXG010000435.1 GCA_030654555.1 Aquabacterium sp. | reverse complement strand
CATGGGCCACGGCGGCCAGCGTCTTCATCGAGCAGGGCGCCACCACCATCGCGGCGGTGTCGAAGCTGCCGCTGGCCACGCAGGCGCCCACGTCGGCCGGCGCGTACGAGGCGTCGGCCAGGGCGTCGAGCGCCTTGCGGTCGAGGTCCAGTTCGTGGTGGGCGTTGAGCACGCCGGCCGGGGTGACGACCAGGTGCGTCTCCAGCCCCAGCGCGCGTGCACGCTGCAGCAGCCGCACGCCGTACACCGCGCCGCTGGCGCCGGTGATGCCGACGACGAGTCGGCGGCGTGCGGGCGCTGTCACTTGTTGATCATCTGCTGCAGCTCACCCGACTGGTACATCTCCATCATGATGTCCGAGCCGCCGACGAATTCGCCGTCGACATACAGCTGCGGGATGGTGGGCCAGTTGGCGTAGTCCTTGATGCCCTGGCGGATCTCGTCGTCCTCGAGCACGTTCACCGTCTTGATCTCGGTGGCACCGGCGGCCTTGAGCACCTGGATCGCCCGGCCCGAGAAGCCGCACTGCGGAAACTGCGCGGTGCCCTTCATGAACAGCACCACGCGGCCGCCCTTCACGATGCTGTCGATTCGTTGTTGCACGTCACTCATGTCGATTTCCTGAAACTGGGACGGGGTTGTGTCAGGTGCGCTTTATACGGCAAAGCGCACCGCATCAGCGCGGCGCCGGGGCGATGGCCCCAGCAACCGCCATCCGCGTGCGACCCGGCACGGCGCGATTGGTTCAGGGCGCGGTCAGAACGCCAGGCTCACGCCCAGGTGGATCATCGGCAGCAGGCGCAGTGAACCGTCCACGCTGAGGCTGCCGCCGCCGTTGACCAGGCGATCCAGGCGCAGCGAGCCCAGGCCCTGGGCAGCCAGGCCCAGGTCGGCGCTGAAACCCCAGGCGCCGTCGCCGCGGCCAGTGGCCCAGCCGACGCCGGCATAGGGCAGGGCCGCGGGCAGGTCGTTGGTCGGCACGCCGCCTTGTGGTTGGCGCAACTGGATCAGCAGGCCGCCGGTCAGCCGCAGGCCGCCGGTCTCGCCCAGGCGCAGGCTGCTGAACTGGTAGTCACCCAGCAGCCGCAGGTTCTGTGCCGTGCCGACGCTGGCCACCGGCGCCACCAGACCCGGAGGCAGCAGCGAGACGCTGTCCCGCTCGAACCGGGCCTGCCAGAACGGGCCCCCCAGGGCGTCGGGCGCGGGCATCAGTCCCTGGGCCTGCACGCCCGCCGACCCCACGATGACGCCCGCGACACTCAGCAGCAGAAGGATCTTGCGCGGCATGCTCGTTCCCCGGTTGGTGCACCAGCCTGGGCATCCAGGCGGCATGCAAACCATCCTACGCCGCAGTGCCTGTGCCGTGAACCTTCATTTGTGCGCCGCATCATGGCCTGTTCAATGATTCGGCGCGGGCCCTTTCAGGGCTGGCGGCGGCACCCTCCGGTGCAGCGCGGCCGCTGCGCGATGTCGCGTCGGGTGCTGATCTGCGCGAAGCCGGCGTCGCGCAACAACGCGGCCACCGCGTCGGCCTGATCCCAGCCATGTTCCAGCAGCAGCCAGCCGCCCGGCCGCAGATGGGCCGGCGCGCCGGCCACGATTTCGCGCAGCGCACCCAGCCCGTCGCCGCCCGGCGTCAGCGCCAGCAGCGGCTCGTGGCGCAGCGCCGGCAGGTGGGCGTCGTCGCCGGCGATGTAGGGGGGGTTGGACAGCACCAGGTCGTAGCGTGCATCGGCCGGCACGGCGGCCCACCAGGCGCCTTCGGCGAAGGCGACGGGCAGGCCCAGGCGCTGCGCATTGGCGCGGGCGACGGCCAGCGCCTCGCGGCTGAGGTCGGTGGCGACCACCGCGGCGGCGGGGTGGCGATAAGCCACGGCCAGCGCGATGGCGCCGCTGCCGGTGCCCAGGTCGATCACGCGCGGTTGCGCGGTTTCGAGGGTGGGCAGCAGCTCCAGCGCCCAGTCGACCAGGGTTTCGGTGTCGGGGCGTGGCACCAGCACCGCCGGCGAGACCTGCAGCGTGAGGCCGTGGAATTCACGTTCGCCCAGCACATAGGCCAGCGGCTCGCCCGCGGCGCGGCGGCGACAGCCCTCGGTGAAGGCCTGTGCCTTGGCGGCGGGCAGCGGGTGGTCGTCGTGCGCGATCAGCCAGCCGCGGCCCTGCTGCAGCCCGTGGCCCAGCAGCAGCTGGGCATCCAGCCGGTCCAGCCCCTGGGCCTGCGCCCACGCCAGCGCCTGGGCCACGGTCAGCGGCTCGGCGCGCGGCGCCGGCGCGCCGGTCACGCCGCGCCTTCCAGCGCGGCCAGCTGGTCCTGCGCCTGCGCCGCCTGCAGTGCGGCCACCACGTCGGCCAGGTCGCCGTCCATGATCGCACCCAGCTTGTACAGCGTGAGGTTGATGCGGTGGTCGGTCAGCCGCCCCTGCGGGAAGTTGTAGGTGCGGATGCGGTCGCTGCGGTCACCGGTGCCCACCAGACTCTTGCGGTGGGCGGCCTCCTTGGCCTCGCGCTCGGCGCGTTCGCGGTCGCGCAGCCGCGCCTGCAGCACCGCCAGCGCCTTGGCCTTGTTGCGGTGCTGGCTGCGGTCGTCCTGGCACTCGGCCACCAGGCCGGTGGGCAGGTGGGTGATGCGGATGGCCGAGTCGGTCTTGTTGACGTGCTGGCCGCCGGCGCCGCTGGCGCGGAAGGTGTCGATGCGCAGGTCGGCCGGGTTCAGCGTGATCTCGGTGGTCTCGTCGGGCTCGGGCATCACCGCCACGGTGCAGGCGCTGGTGTGGATGCGGCCCTGCGATTCGGTGGCCGGCACCCGCTGCACGCGATGCCCGCCCGATTCGAACTTGAGCTGGCCGTAGACGTTGGCGCCCTCCACCCGCAGCACCAGCTCCTTGTAGCCGCCCAGGTCGCTGGCGTTCTCGCTCAAGATCTCGGTGCGCCAGCCTTGGCGCTCGCAGAAGCGCAGGTACATGCGTGCCAGGTCGCCGGCGAACAACGCCGATTCGTCGCCCCCGGTGCCGGCGCGGATCTCGACGAAGGCGTTGCGCTGATCGTCGGGGTCGCGCGGCAGCAGCGCGGCCTGCAGTTCGGCCAGCAATCGGGCCAGGTCGGCCTCGGCGGCGGCGATCTCCTCGCGCGCCATCTCGGCCATGTCGGCGTCCTGCCCCGGCTGGGCCAGCATCTCGCGCGCGCTGGCCAGGTCGGCTTCGCGCTGCTCGTAGGCGCTGAAGCGCTGCACCAGCGCGCTGGCCTCGGCCTGCTCACGCGCCACGCTGCGGTAGCGGTTGATGTCCTGGCTGAGCTTGGGGTCGGCCAGGTGCGCGTCCAGCTCCGCCAGGCGCATGGTCAGGCGTTGCAGTTGCAGGCGGAGGGAGTCTTTCATCGGCGCACAGGCGCTGCCTGCACGCCAGCCCGGTCCGGCCAGCGTGCAGGCAGCGGGCTGAAAAGCTAGGGGTTGTCGTCCGCCGCGGGGTTGCGGGCGGTGTTGCGCAGGAACAGGCGCGAGACGGTCTGCGCCATCTGCAGCCGGGCCTCGCCGTCGCTGGCGTGCAATTCGGCCAGCGGGCCGTGCAGCATCTTCTGCGTCAGGCCCTTGGACAGCGCCTCGAGCACGCTGTCGATCGACGCGCCCTTGGCCAGCTGCTTGCGGGCGCGGGCGATCTCGGCGGTGCGCCAGTCGTCAGCCTGTGCGTGCAGCGCCTGGATCAGCGGCACGGTGGCGCGCTGGTCGAGCCAGTGGGTGAAGCTCTGCACGCCGGCGTCGATGATGGCCTCGGCCTGCGCCACGGCGGCTTGCCGTTTCTCGCCGGCGGATTGCACCACCGCCGACAGGTCGTCGACGGTGTAGAGGTAGACGTCGGACAGGCTGCCGACCTCGGGCTCGATGTCTCGCGGCACGGCCAGGTCGACCATGAACATCGGGCGGTGGCGGCGTGCCTTCAGCGCACTGCGCACGGCGCCCAGGCCGATGATCGGCAGCGTGCTGGCGGTGCAGGAGACGATGGCGTCGAACTCGTGCAGCCGGGTCGGCAGGTCGGCCAGCCGCAGCGCCTGGCCGCCGAAGCGGCCGGCGAGCTTTTCGCCGCGCTCGAGCGTGCGGTTGGCGATCGCCATGCCCTTGGGCGAGCGGGCGGCAAAGTGCGTGGCCACCAGCTCGATCATCTCGCCGGCGCCGACGAACAGGATGTTGATGTCGCGCAGGTCCTCGAACAGCTGCGCGGCCAGCCGCACCGAGGCCGCGGCCATGCTGATCGAATGCGCGCCGATCTCGGTCGAGGTGCGAACGTCTTTCGCCACCGAGAACGAGCGCTGGAACAGCTGGTGCAGCGTGGTGCCCAGCGTGCCGGCGGCATCGGCCTCGCGCACCGCCTGCTTCATCTGGCCGAGGATCTGCGGCTCGCCCAGCACCATCGAATCGAGGCCCGAGGCGACGCGGAAGGCGTGGCGCGCGGCGTCGCGGTGTTCGAGCACGTAGGTGTGCTGGCGCAACTGGTCGCCGGTGACGCCGCCCTGCGCGGCCAGCCAGTCGATGGTGGGCGCCACCAGCGCCTGCACCTGCGCCGGTTCGGCGGCCACGTACAGCTCGGTGCGGTTGCAGGTGGACAGCAGCGCGGCCTCGGGCAGCGCGCGCATCAGCCGTTCACGAAAGCCCCGCAATGCCGGCGAGAGTTGTTCGGGCGAGAACGCAAACCGGCCGCGCAGGTCGACCGGCGCGGTCATGTGGTTCAGGCCGAGGGTGAACACACTCATGGGCGGATTATAGAATTCGAGGGCGAAAGGGCAGGAGGGGATTAACGCACCCCGGCCCGCGCCCCCATGTTGACGCATATCAAGCTGCAAGCCCGGGCTTTCGATCACCCACCCCAACCGGCTGGATCATGGGCCCCCTCGACGTCCTCTGGCACCTGTTGAACCTGTTGGCACCGGCCGTGGCGCTGGGCATGATCGCGTCGGCGCTGGCCAAGCTGCTGTGGCGGCGCGAACTGGGCGCCGTGCGCTGGCGGCAATTGGCCGGCTGGGGCAGCGGCGCGGCCGGGGTCGCGCTGCTGGGCGGGCTGGTGATCAGCGGTCGGGATGGCCGCATGGCCACCTACGTCGCCATGGTGCTGGGTTGTGCGCTGGCGCTGTGGTGGGTGGGATTCCGGTCCCGCCCCCGCTGAGCGGCCGCGCCGTGCACGCCCGCTCAGGCCGCCAGGGTCTGTTCTTGGGTCAGCACCTCGCCGCGCAGTGAGTGCGGCAGGGCCTGGCTGATGGTCACGTCGATCAACTGCCCCACCAGCCGCGCCGACTGCGTGCCGCCGTCGAAGTTGACGATGCGGTTGCACTCGGTGCGGCCCATCAGTTCGGCTGCGCCGTTGGGGCCGAGGCGGCGGCTGGGGCCTTCGACCAGGATGCGCTGCACGCTGCCCACGCGGCTGGCGCTGATGCGCTGCACGTTGTGCTCGATCAGCGCCTGCAGCTGCTGCAGGCGCTTGAGCTTCAAGGCCTGCGGCGTGTCGTCGGCCAGGTTGGCCGCGGGCGTTCCCGGCCGGGCACTGAAGACGAAGCTGAACGACGCGTCGTAGCCGATCTCCTCGATCAGCCGCAGCGATTTCTGGTGGTCGTCCTCGGTCTCGCCGGGAAAGCCGACGATGAAGTCGGTGGACAGGCTGATGTCGGGGCGCACCGCACGCAGCTTGCGGATCGTGCTCTTGTACTCGAGCGTGGTGTAGCCGCGCTTCATCGCCATCAGGATGCGGTCGGCGCCATGCTGCACCGGCAGGTGCAGGTGGTTCACCAGCTTGGGCAGCCGGCCGTAGGCATCGACCAGGCGCTGGGTGAACTCGTTCGGATGGCTGGTGGTGTAGCGGATGCGCTCGATGCCGGGGATGTCGTGCAC
>JAURXG010000431.1 GCA_030654555.1 Aquabacterium sp. | reverse complement strand
GACCCTGTGCCTGGCCGGCAGCCGCTTGCCGACCGAGATGTTCGACCCCTCCCGCCCCGAGCGCAGCGACGCTGCCCGGGCGCTGGTGTCGGCCTTGCGCCGCGCCGACGGTGTGCTGCTGGCCACGCCGTCCTACCACGGGGGGGTGTCGGGCCTGGTGAAGAATGCGCTCGACTTCACCGAAGACCTGCGCGGTGACGCCCGGGTCTACCTGCAGGATCGGGCGGTGGGCTGCATCGTCTGCGCCGAAGGCGCGCAGGCCATGGGCAGCACGCTGGCCTCGCTGCGCGCCATCGTGCATGCGCTGCGCGGCTGGCCCACGCCCTTCGGCGCCACGCTCAACTCGGGCGCCAAGCCCTTCGGCGGGCCGGGCCAGCCGGGCGATGCGGCCGCGCTGAAGGCCTGCGAGATGGTGGCCGACGAGGTGGTGGGCTTCGCGCGCATGGCCGCGGCGCTGCGCGCGCTGACGCGCTGATCGGGGGCGCCGAGCCAGGCCGTCGGCAGCCCGGCCGCTCAGCGTGGCGGCTTGGCCATCAGCGCCGCGCGCTCGGCATCGTCGACGAAGCGCCACTGGCCCGGCGCCGGCCCATCGTCCAGCGTGAGCGCCCCGAAGGCGCTGCGGTGCAGCGCCTCGCAGTGGTTGCCCACGGCCGCCACCATGCGCTTGACCTGGTGATACTTGCCCTGCACCAGGGTCAGCCGCAGCGCTTGCTCGCCGGTGATCTCGCAGCCTTCGGCACGCACCGGTTGGGGGTCGTCGTCGAGCACCACGCCTTCGCGCAGGCGCCGCACCTGGGCCTCGTCGACCGGCCGGGCGGTGCTCACCTCGTAGACCTTGGGCACATGGTGCTTGGGCGAGGTGAGGCGGTGGATCAGCGTGCCGTCGTCGGTCAGCAGCAGCAGGCCGGTGGTGTCCTGGTCGAGCCGGCCCACCGGCTGCACACCGCGCTGGCGCAAAGGGGGCGGCAGCAGCAGCATCACGCTGGGCCAGTGCTTGGGCTTCTGCGAGCACTCGTAGCCGGTGGGCTTGTGCAGCAGCACCAGCGCCGTCTTGTAGTAGGTCCAGGGCTGGCCGCTCACTTCGAAGGCCAGGCCCTCGGGCGTCAGGTCCAGCGCCGGGTCGGTGATCTTCTCGCCGGCCAGGCGCACCTGGCCGGCGGCGATCAGGCCGGCGCATTCACGCCGGGTGCCGAAGCCCTGGCTGAACAGCAGATCGTCCAGGCGCATGCGCGGCCGCCTTACTCGTGCAGCTCGAGCACGGTGACGTGGCCGGCCTTGGCGGGCCAGGTGGCGCCGACGATGCGCTCGCTGATCACGCCCGAGCGGAACTCGCCCACCACCGGCCGGCCCACGCCGACCTTCAGCTTGGCCTTGCTGCTGGCCACGCCGGCCACGCCGCTCGGGATGCCGGCGGCCGGCTGGCCGTCGAGTTGCACGGTGTCGCGCGGCAGGCCGAAGTAGGCGCGTGGGCGCACGAAGGTCACCAGCGCGGCGGCATCCTTGTCGGCGTCGGCGATGGCGCGCTCGGGGCGTAGGTGCACGATGTCGGACGAGCGGGCGAACGGCGCACGGTAGATGTGCGCGATCGCCTGGCCCGGCGCTTCGAGCACGAACTCGAGCGGCGTGGCCGAGTCGGTCTGCAGCGGGCCCCAGCGGCCGTCGCCGGCGATGGTCTGGTCGATAAGCGCCGCGCCGCGGCGTGCGCCGGTGCCGGCATCCACGGCATACACCGCCAGCTTCGCACCCACCAGCGGCAGGTTGGTCGGGCCGCCCGGACCGTAACCGCTGACCTTGCCGCTGAGCGTGACCCGGGCCTCGGGCACAACATGCATGGCCGAGCTGGTGGTCGGTGCACGGCCGGTGACGAAGCGGTAGGCCGCGGCAAAGGCCTCGGGGTGGTAGCTCACCTCGCGGTGGTCGCGGCCGGGCAGCACCACGTTCTCAGCACCCTTGAGCGCCGGGCCGTCGAAGCTGACGTTGGTGGGCGTGCCCTTGGCGCCGATCCACACGCCGTCGGGCTGGGCGAACTTGTCGTTGTTGTCCGAGCGCAGCGTCATCCACTTCACGCCAGGCGTCACTTCGTCGCCGTTCGGGCCCTTCGGTGCATTGAGCGCACTCAGGAATGCCCCGGCGCCGTTGAACTCGCTGTTCGGCTGGAAGCCCGGATTGGCCCACACGCCGTGGTTGGGCGTGCCGCCCAGGATGGCGTGCGACACCTTGGCGCTGCCGCCGCCGTTGGCGATGTAGTGGCGTATCGCGTTGCCACCGCGCGAGTTGCCCATCAGCACCACCTTCACCGCGCCGGTGGCCGCCAGCACCTGGTCGACTTCGGCAGCGAGGTGGCGCATCTGGTCGTCGGCCGAGCTGCGGCCTTCCTGCGGCTTGGTGTCGTCCGAGCGCGCCGACGGGTAGGGAAAGTCCACCGCATGCAGCCGCTCGCGCGGCCAGCCGTTGCTCTGCCATCGCCACAGCGTGGTGGTCCACAGCGCCGCGGTGTCGCCGTTGCCGTGCACGAAGACGATGGGCGGCTGGGTGTCGCTGCCGCCCGTGCCGGCCGGGGGCGTGGCGCAGGCGGCCAGCAGCACCGCGGCCAGCAATGGGGCCAGGGTGCGGCGGCGGATCAGCAGGTCTTGCATCGGGGTCTCCTTGATGTCTTGTTGTCGACGGGGGATCAGGCCAGGCCCAGGTCGCGGGCGCTGGGCAGGTAGGGCAGGTTCGGCCGGTCGGGGTCGGTCAGGCCGTGGGCGGCGCGCACGGCGTTGAGCACCGCGCGTGCCGTCACCTCGGCGGCCAGCGCGCCCAGCACGGTGAGGTGGCCGCCCAGGCCGCTGCCGCCGGTGGCCACGGCGAACAGCGCGTCGCCATCGGTGGCGGTGTGCACCGGGTTGATGCTGCGCGCCAGGCCATCGTGGGCCATGCTGGCCAGCTTGTTGGCCTGCGCCTTGCTCAGCTTGGCGTCGGTGGCCACGATGCCGATGGTGGTGGCCATGCCGGCCATCAGGTGCGCGGGCAGCTGGCCGTCGCACAGCGCAGCCAGCGTGTCCAGCGGCGTGCGGCCGTCGTCGGCGCGCGCACCGGCGACCACCCGGCCGCTGGCCGGATCGACCACGTCGCCGATGGCGTTGACGGCCACCAGCGCGCCCACGGTGATCGCGCCGACCTTGATCGACGCGGTGCCGATGCCGCCCTTCATCGCCCGGGCGATGCCGAACAGCTTGCCCACCGAGGCGCCGGCGCCGGCGCCCACGCTGCCTTGCGCGGGATGGGCGGTGCCGGCCGCTTCACAGGCGGCATGACCCGCGGCAGCGTCGGGGCGGATGCCCGCATCGCCCACCCACAGGTCGAACAGCACCGCGGCGGGCACGATCGGCACCCGCGCCGGGCCCACCTGCACGCCATGGCCGCGTTCCTCCAGCCAGCGCATCACGCCGCTGGCGGCATCCAGCCCGAACGCGCTGCCGCCGGTCAGCAGCAGTGCATGCACTTCCTCCAGCGTGGCCAGCGGGTGCAGCAGGTCGGTCTCGCGCGTGCCGGGTGCCGCGCCGCGCACGTCCACGCCGGCCACCACGCCCTGCTCACACAGCAGCACGGTGCAGCCGGTGGGGCGGCGGGGATCGGTGAAGTGGCCGACCTTCAGGCCGGCAATGTCAGTGATGGCACCAGGGAACATGGCGGCAAAAAAAAGGGGCTGGATTGACCAGCCCTCATCGTAGGGGAGAAGGTGGGAGAGATTCCGTCGCGAGCAGCTCAGGCGTCAGATCGGTTCGCGCAGCAGGAAGCCCCCCGCCTTCTCAGGCAAATACCCCGGCGGTGTCCTGCATCCGGCACGAGACTTCGCCCAGGTGGTGCATGGTGTCGCCGTAGGCCATCTCCAGCATCGTCAGGCGCTTGAAGTAGTGGCTGCTGATGTACTCGTCGGTCACGCCGATGCCGCCGTGGATCTGGGTGCATTGCTGGCCCACGAAGCGCATGCTGTTGCCCAGCTGCACCTTGGCCTGGCTGATGGCGCGGCGGCGCTGCGCTGCCGGCTCGCCCAGCTTCAGGCTGGCGTAGTAGCTCATCGAGCGGCCCAGCTCCTGCTGCATCTTGACGTCGGCGATGCGGTGTTTCAGGGCCTGGAAGGTGGACAGCGTGACGCCGAACTGCTTGCGCGTGTTCATGTAGTCGACCGTGATGTCGACCATCTTGTCCATCGCGCCCACGCCCTCGGCGCAGGCCGCGGCGATGCCGATGTCCACCGCCTGCTCCAGCACCGACCAGCCCTCGGCGGTGATCAGCGTGGCGGTGGCCTTGGCCAGCTTCAGCTCGCCGGCACGGGCGCCGTCCTGCGTGGGATAGGCGGCCACGGTGGCACCGGCGGCGCCCTTCTCGACCAGGAACAGGCCGATGCCGGCGGTGGCGTCGGTGGGGCCGTCGATGCGCGCGGGCACGATGAAGGCGTCGGCCTCGTCGGCGGCGGGCACCACGCTCTTCTGGCCGCTCAGCGTCCAGGTGCCACCGGCCTGCGTGGCGGTGGTGGTGACGTGGTTGAGCCGGTAGCGCGCAGTGCGCTCCTGGTGCGCCAGCACCACCAGCGCTTCAGCCGAGGCGATCTTCGGCAGCCAGGCGGCCTGCAGCGCGGCGGGTGCGGCGGCCAGCAGCGCGGGCGCCACCAGCGCGCCGGCGGCATAGGGGGCGTTGACCAGGCCGCGGCCCAGTTCTTCCATCACCACCATCGCCTCGACGGCACCGAAGCCCATGCCGCCATGCTGCTCGGGCACGGCCAGGCCGGTCAGGCCCAGTTCGGCCAGTTCGTTGTAGACGGCGCGGGTCTGGCCGCCGGCCTTGGTCAGCGCCTGGCGGCGCGAGAAGTCGAAGCCCTTCTCGACCCACTTGGCAACGGCGTCGCGCAGCGAGACTTGATCGTCGGTGAATTCGAAGTCCATGTTTTTTCCTTGAATCGAGTGCGTCAGCCCAGCACTGTCTGCGAGACGATGTTGCGCTGCACTTCGTTGGAGCCGCCGTAGATCGTGGTCTTGCGCATGTTGAAGTAGGTGCCGGCCAGCGGCGCGACCACCGCGGCGCCGGCAAACTCGCCCTGCCAGCCGGCGGCGGCCAGCGCCTCGTGCTCGAAGGGCTGGCTGTACGGGCCGGCGGCCAGCATCATCAGCTCGCTGTAGCGCTGCTGGATCTCGCTGCCGCGGATCTTCAGCAGGCCCGCCACGTCCAGGCTCTGCTTGCCGCTCTTCTCGGCCGACCGCACGCGCAGCACCATCCTCTCGAGCGCCACGATGTCGACCTCGAGCAGTGCCACCTGGTCGCGGAAGCGGGCGTCGTCGTACACGCCCTCGGCCTTGGCGATGCGCTTGACGCGCTAGAGTTCCCGCTTGGAGCGGTTGACGTCGGCGATGTTGGTGCGCTCGTGCGACAGCAGGTGCTTGGCGTAGGTCCAGCCCTTGTTCTCTTCGCCGATCAGGTTCTCGGCCGGCACCACCACGTTGTCGAAGAACACCTCGTTGACCTCGTGCTCGCCGTCCAGCGTGATGATCGCCCGCACGGTGCTGCCGGGGCTCTTCATGTCGATCAGCAGGAAGCTGATGCCGGTCTGCGGCTTGCCTTCGGTGCTGGTGCGCACCAGGCAGAAGATCCACTCGCCGTACTGGCCCATCGTGGTCCAGGTCTTCTGGCCGTTGACCAGGTAGGTGTTGCCCTGGCGCTCGGCGCGGCACTTCAGGCTGGCCAGGTCGGAGCCCGAGCCGGGCTCGCTGTAGCCCTGGCTCCACCACACTTCGCCGCTGGCGATGCCGGGCAGGAAGCGCTGCTGCTGCGCGGGCGTGCCGAAGGCCATGATCACCGGGGCCACCATCACCGGGCCGAAGGGCATGATGCGCGGCGCGCCGGCCAGCGCGCACTCTTCCTCGAACAGGTGCTTCTGCACCGCGGTCCAGCCGGGGCCGCCGAATTCCTTGGGCCAGCCGTAGCCCAGCCAGCCCTTGGCGCCGAGGATCTTGGCCCAGCGCTGCATGTCGTCGCGCGACAGGCGCAGCGAGTTGAATACCTTGTGGCTCAGATCCTTGGGCAGGTTCTCGGCCACCCATTGCCGGATCTCGGCGCGAAAGGCCAGTTCGTCCGGGGTGAAGTTCAGGTCCATGACAGCGATCTCCGTGGGGCGTGGCGCGCGGGCTCGCGCAAACCCATGAGTTTTAGCACGACCGTTCGATTCGGGTTTGTCCCAGCTGCGACAGGGTGGCGCCCGGCCCGGCGCCATGGCGGACCGACTGCGAACTAGGGGGGATGCCCCGGTTCCACCCCGGGGCGCGGAATAGCGCCGCAGACCCGCCCGTATCCTGGGCAGCACAGGCATCTGGAGGGTCCGGTCATGCGTTCTTCGAGAGGTTCTCGCCACCGCTGCGGCGGGCTGGCCACGCTGCTGGTCGCCGCGTTGTCGTTGGGCTCCGGGGCGGCCTCGGCCGTGTCGCCGGGCCAGTCCGACGGCTTCTCGGGCGGCTCACTGGACGGCTGGGGCAGCGGGGCCGCCAGCCCCAGCCCGCCGATCGTGGTGGCCGCGGGTGGCCCCGGCGGGGCGGCCGATTCGTTCCTGCAGCTCAGTTCCACCGGTGTGCAGGGCCCGGGGGGCAAGCTGGTGGGCATCGCCGGGCCGCAGTGGTCGGGCAACTACCTGGCGGCGGGCGTCACCGGCGTGTCGATGTGGCTGCAGAACGCGGGTGCCACCGACCTCAGCCTGCGGCTGTGGCTGTTGTCGCCCGGCGGCAGCTCGGTGACCAGCACACCGGTGCTGCTGCCGGCGGGAAGCGGCTGGTTGCCCGCCAGCTTCTCGCTGCTGCCGGGTGCGCTGACCGGGCAGGGCGCCTCCACCTTGAGCGACGTGATCGAACTGCGCCTGTTCCATGGCTCGGGCGCGGCCTTCCCGGGGGCGAACATCGCCGCCCAGCTGGGGGTCGACAACGTCAGCGCCGTGCCCGAGCCGGCCGGTGCCGTGCTGATGCTGGCCGGCCTGGCCGGCCTGGTGGCGCATCGACGCCTGCGTCGCCGCCTGGCGGGCTGACACCACGGCGCCTGGCCAGGCGGCCGGGCCTGCATCGTTCACCACATTCCCGGGAGAGTTGAGCCATGAAATCGACCATCCAGCGCACCGCGCTGTCCGCCGCTGCCCTGCTGTGTCTTGCCGGCGCTGCCCAGGCGCAGGTGCAGGTGCAGGACGTGCTGCCCGACATCGCCCGCGGCAGCCTGGCGGTGCGGCTGCAAGCCATCGCCACCGGGCTGAGCGCGCCCGACTACGCCACCTTCGCGCCCGGCGATGCCAGCCGGCTCTACGTCGTCGAGCAGAACGGCCTGCTGCGGGTGATCCAGAACGGCAGCCTGCAGGCCGCGCCGGCACTCGACATGCGCAGCCTGGTGTCGCCCCCGCTGGTGCCCACCAACGCCAACGACGAGCGCGGCTTCCTCGGCCTGGCCTTCCACCCCGGCTTCAGCACCCTGGGCAGCGCGGGCTACGGCACCCTCTACACCTATGCCAGCATGGCGCTGGACCCGGGCAGCGCGCCCACCTATGCCGCGCCCAACGGGGCCGCCCAGAACTACCGCAACGTGGTGTCCGAGTGGAAGATGGACCTCAGCACCCACCAGGTCGATCCGACCTCGCGCCGCGAACTGGTCTCGTTCGGCAAGAACGCCGGCAACCACAACGGCGGCACCATCGCCTTCGGCCCCGACGGCTACCTCTACCTGGGCCTGGGCGATGGCGGCAACAGCAACGACGTGGGCCCCAGCCACCTCGAGCCCGGCGGCAACGCCCAGAACCTGAGCACGCCGCTGGGCAAGATGCTGCGTTTCGACCCGCTGAACCCGGCCCTGACCAACGGCAGCGCCGATGCGGTCAGCGCCAACGGCCAGTACCGCATCCCGGTGAGCAACCCGTTCCAGGCCCCGGGGCAGGTGGCCGAGACCTTCGCCTACGGCTTTCGCAACCCCTACCGCTTCAGCTTCGACCGCGTCGATCGGGGCGGCACCGGCGACCTGATCGCCGCCGACGTGGGCCAGCGCACCGTCGAGGAGATCGACCGGGTGGTGCTGGGCGGCAACTACGGCTGGGCGGTCAAGGAGGGCGAGTTCGTCTTCTACCGCACCGATCCCGACGGCGCCGGCCCGCTGGCGGCCGGCAGCGTCGGCCCGCGCATGCCGGGTGATCCCACCGGGCTGATCGACCCGATCAAGGGCACGCTGGGCACGCTGCAGTACGACCACGGCGACGGCATCTCGATCACCGGCGGCTTCGTCTACCGCGGCCAGGCCATCCCCGAGCTCTACGGCAAGTACATCTTCGGCGACCTGGCCTTGCGGAACGCGCCGCCGCGCGTCGACGGCCGCCTGTTCTACGCCGACCTGGGGACCGGCGTGATCAACGAGTTCCTGCTGCCCGACTTCGCCGGCGGCAAGCTGCCCGACGGCCTGACGGTGCACGGCTTCGGCGAAGACGCCGCCGGCGAGCTGTATGCGCTGGTGACCAACTCGCCGGCCAACGGACTGGGCGGCATCGTCTACCAGATCACCGCGGTGCCCGAGCCCTCGCAGTGGGCGATGTTGGGGCTGGGCCTGGCGCTGCTGGGTGGCGCCGCCCGCCGTCGCCACGCGCGCGGCGCGTGATCAGGCGCCGCGCTGCGACGGCAGCGTGGCCGCCACCGTCGGCAGGTCGACCATCACCGGCTGGCCCGGCGTGCTGCAGCCGGCATCGCAGCACTGGCCGGGCTGGCGCGTCCTGGTGATGGCGCGCGCCGGGTCGTGGGCGACGCCGCGTTCGAGCAACCGCTCGACCAGCTCGACCTTGTTGCCCAGCGGGTAGTTGCGCCAGATCTCCTGCTTCATCGCCGCCGGCGAGCCGCCGCCGTGCAGGCTGATCACGCTGTACCAGCCGCCCTGGTAGCCGGCGGTCAGGTCCTCGATGAAACGCGCCACCTCGATGCGCTGCTCGTACGGCACGTCGGGGTTGGCGCGCAGCACCTCCGACAGCTTGCCGGCGGTCTCGGGGTTGTGGTCTTCGTCCGGCCCGGGCAGCGTGACGATCAGCCCGCCGCTGACGTAGTGCGCGATGCGGTGCATGTCGTAGATCTTGGTGGCCAGCATCAGCTTGCCGATGTTGGCGAACACCGGGTCGGGCATCATGACGCCGCTGTGGCCGTCGAGCTTGGCGTACACGCTGGCGGCCACGCCGCAGGCGTAGACGCTCTCGGTGATGGTGATCAGCTCGACCATCTGCTCACGCAGGTGGCTCTCGGCGCCGGGGTCGAAGCCGTTGGCCTCGCACATCAGCGCGCCGGCGCCGATCAGCAGGTCGCCGAAGCCGGCGCGCGCGGCGATGCAGGTGTGGCGGTGGTGGGTGGCGTAGCTGTAGGTCAGGTGGCCCGAGTGCTCCCAGTCGCCGGCGTAGAACACCCGCTCCATCGGCACGAAGACACGGTCGAACAGGCACACGCCGGTGCTCTGGCCGTACTTGCGGCTGAACAGCGCGTCGCCATGCTCCAGCCGCTCGCCCGGCCGGCCCGCGGGGCGGGCGACGATGGTCAGGCCGGGGGCGTCGATCGGCACCGCGCAGCACACCGCGAAGTCGGCGTCGGCCTCGGTCATGTTGCGGCTGGGCATCACCAGCAGCTCGTGCACGTAGGGCGCGGCGGTGACGATGGCCTTGGCGCCCGAGATCACGATGCCGCGCTGGCCGTTCTGCACCACGTTGCGCTCGACGATGTGCAGGTAGCTGTCGCGGTTCGCCTGCTGGTGCGGGCGCTGGCTGCGGTCGCCCTTGGCATCGGTCATCGCCACGCCCAGCGTCAGGTCCTCGTCCTGCACGCGGTGCAGGTAGTCGAGCCAGCGGCCGGTGGCCTCGCCCTGGCCGGCGGCGCGGCCCCGGGCGTCGTCGATGCGGGCGCTGACCTGGCCGATCGCGTTCAGCGCGTCCTGCGTCAGGTAGCGCTGGGCGCAGCCGGTCTCCTGGCAGATCAGCCGCACCGCCTCCAGCTTGTTGAGCAGGTCGCCGGCGCTGGTGTTGATGTGGGTGAGCCGGTTCACCCGCTTGCCGCTGGTGTGCTGCAGCGCGGTCATGATGGGCGCATAACGCGCCTCATGGGCGAAGTCGTAGGTCAGCGCCAGCGCGTTGATGCCCGGCTGGAAGGCGCGCTCGTCGGCCACGCTGTCGACCTGCCGGCCATCGACGAACACCCGCGGCCGGTAGCGGCGCAGCGACTCGCGGTAGTCGGCGCCAGTCATCAGCGGGGTGTCTTGGGCGGTGGCGGTGGGCATCGGGGCTCCTGGGGGCGGGCGGGGGGTGGACGGGTCAGGGGGCGAGGGCGGCGCGCAGGCCGGCGCTGGCCTGCAGCCGGCCGACCTCGATGCCGTTCCAGTTGATCAGCGCCGCGTCGCTGAAGCCGCGCATGAAGTGGCGCTCGTCGTCGCTCAGCGCCACTCGCGCCTCGATCACCGCGGCCATCACCACCTCGGCGGCGCGGGCGTTGTTGCCGTCGTCCATCTTGATCGCCACGCCCAGGCCCTGTTCAGGCAGCGCGGCGCAGTACACGCCCTCGGCGCCGACCTTGCAGAACACCCGTTCGCCCAGCCGCTGCATCACCCGGGTGTCGAAGCGGCCGGTGCCGGCTACGTGGAACGGCGAGGCGGCCACCGCCTGGCGCAGCCGGCGCGCGGCGCGGGCATGGCCGTCGGACAGGCCGTGGCCGGTGGCCACGCGGGCAAAGCCGTGCGCCAGCTGGCGCAGCGGGATCGCGTAGGTGGGGATGGAGCAGCCGTCGGTGCCCACCGGCGCGTGGGCCAGGTCGGCGCCGGTGGCCGCGGCCAGCGCCGCCGTCACCTCGCGCATCACGGGATGATCGGCACCGATGTAGCCGCGCACGAACTCGGCCGGCTCGCGGCCGGCGGCACGCGCCATCAGGCAGCCCACGCAGACGAAACCCGCATGTTTTCCCGAGCAGTTGTTGTGCAGCACGCCGGGCGCGTCGGCCACGCGTGCCAGCGCCTTCAGCGCGGCATCGTTGCCGGGCCAGTGCGCGCCGCATTCCAACGCCGACGCGTCCAGCCCGGCCTTGGCCAGCAGGCTGGCCGCGGTAGCGGTGTGGCCGGGCTCGCCGCCGTGCGAGGCGCAGGCCAGCGCCAGCTCGGCATCGTCGAGGCCGAAGGCCTGGTCCGCGCCGCTGGCCACCAGCGGCAGTGCCTGCAGCACCTTGCAGGCCGAGCGCGGAAAGATCGGCCGGGCGATGTCGCCCAACGACTGCACCAGCGTGCCGTCGCCGTCGACGATGGCGATGGCGCCGCGGTGGAAGGATTCGACGACGCCGCCGCGCTGGGCGTGCACGAGATCGGGGTTGCAGGGGCTCACGGTGACGGCTTTCCGGCGGGACGATGGGCCACTGTAGCGCCGCCATCGCCGGCCACCATCGGCCGATGCCCTGGTCCGCGATCACCCCGGTGCGGGTGGCTGCCCTGCTGCACGCCGCCAGCATCGCCGCCGGGGCGGTGATGCTGGCCTGGTGACTGCCGCCGCGGGCTCAGGCCGGCACCGGCCCCTCGCGCGCGGCCTGCGCCAGCGGCGCCAGGTCGGCCTCGGCCAGGGTCTCCTGCGCCAGCAGGCGTGCGGCGTATTCGTCGAGCAGCGCACGGCGCGCGGCCAGCACCGCGCTGGCGCGGTTGAAGGCCTCGTCGACCAGCGCACGCACGGCGGCGTCGATGCGCCGCGCGGTGTCGTCCGACAGCCCCCGCTCGAGCCCCAGGCCCTCGGGCAGGTCGAGGAAGCGCGGCTGCGCACGTTCGTAGACCACCTGGCCCACCTCGGGCGACATGCCGTAGCGCGCCACCATGTCGTGGGCGATGTCGCTGGCCTTGACCAGGTCGTCGGCCGCGCCGGTGGACACCTCGCCGATCACCAGCGCCTCGGCCGCGCGCCCGCCCAGCAGCACCGCCAGCCGGTTGCGCAGCTCGCTGCGGCTGGCCAGGTAATGGTCTTCGCTGGGCCGCTGCATGGTGTAGCCCAGCGCGCCCACGCCGCGCGGGATGATCGAGATCTTGTGCACGGGGTCGGT
>JAURXG010000428.1 GCA_030654555.1 Aquabacterium sp. | reverse complement strand
TGCATGGTCAGTCTCCTGGGGCGGCCATGAAGGCAACTCTAGGGGCCATCTGCAGCGCGTTGCCGGCTGGATTTGAGCTGAAATCTCGCGCGGAACGGCAGAAGGAATGTGGCCCTTTGGTTGGCACCAACAAGTGCGGTCCCAGAAACGTGAGCATTCCCAGCGCCAAGTCGGGAGCGCTTGGCCTTCGTCCAATCGGCAATGTCAGGTATGGGCCACACAGCCGCTAGCTGGTCGCCAAATGCCAATACCGGCGATCGACCCAAACCCGCCCGTCAGGCTTCTCCGAAGCTGCCCGTCGCCTGGTCCGACCTTCTTCAGGTTCTGTGTCCTCGAAGCTGCCGCTCGTGACCACCAGGACCCGGCCAGGAGCAGCCGTTCGTGTGCTTCGCCGGGAGCGGACGCTCCAGTCACGCCAGACATGTTGGCCGGGCTCGTTGCTGGGCAAGTTACACACACGCTGCACACAGCCGCAGATGCTCCGAACGGGTGAGGGGGGATCACCGCAGAAGCATTTGCACTAAGATGAAGCAACTTGATGCAAGTCGCTGCTGATTGACCCATGACACGCTCTGTCGACGCTGAGATCAAACGCGTGACCGTGACGCTGCCCAAGCGGCAGCTCGACGCCCTGCAAACTATTGCCACGCGGGAAGACGTGAGCGTGGCCTGGCTGGTGCGCAAGGCGGTCGACAAGCTGTTGCGGCAAGGCCCTGAAATTCCCGTGGCGGATAGTGCCCAACTGAAGGGGCGCACATGAAAGGCGACGCTGTTTTCGAGTCCGGCTACACAGTCGCGCGCTTCTGGCGCTGTGCCCTCCAGGTCAATCCGTCCGGCTACCAAGCCCGATATCGCGGCACCGAGCACGGGCTGGATGAAGCCGGCTACAACCAGCAGATGCTGGACCAATGCCTGACGCTTGGGATCAACGTGGTTGGCGTCGCGGACCATGGCAGCGTCGATGCAGTGGATGGTCTGCGGCAGTTCCTTGAACCGCACGGCATCATCGTCTTTCCGGGTTTCGAGATTGCGTCAAGCGAAAAGATTCACATGGTCTGCCTGTTTCCCGAAGGCACGACCAAGGACCACTTGAATCGCTATTTGGGCAAGCTGTCTCTCACGGATTCCCAAGATACAGTCCAGCCTTCCAGCAAGACCTGTCTCGACCTCGCTCAGATCATTTTCGATCTCGGAGGTTTCTGGTATGCGGCGCACATGACCGGCGCCAGCGGCCTGCTGCGCCTGAATCAGGACGGTGGCGGGCTTGCCCACATCTGGAAGAACGAGACGCTGGTTAAGGCTGGACAAATTCCGGGACCGCTCAAGGACCTGCCGCAGAACTACAAGCAGATCGTTCTCAACAAAGACCCGAACTATCTCCGAGCCCACCACATCGCGCTGCTAAATGCCAAAGACGTGGCCAAGCCCGATGACCTGGCCGATCCGTGCGCGAGCTGCTGGATCAAGATGACGCGGCCGAGCTTTGAGAGCTTCCTTACGGCATTCAAGGACCCGGATTCACGCATTCGCCTCGGATTGCCGCCCGAGGCGCACTACTCACGCATAGAGAATCTGCGCTTTCATGGCGGCTACCTTGATGGCATTGACATCGAGCTGTCGGCACATCTGAATACAGTGATCGGTGGGCGCGGGACTGGCAAGTCGACGTTGATCGAATGCCTGCGCTACGTACTCGACGTGCCGCCGCGCGCGGTTTCCGCACGGCGGCAGCACGAGGAAATCGTTAAGGCGAACCTGGGTGCTGGCGGTCGCATCGAACTCGCGCTGATCTCGCGCGCGCAGAACGGTCGGCACTATTTGGTGTCGCGTCGCTATGGCGAGCCCGCTGTCGTCAAAGACAGCGCAGGACAGGTTTCGACCCTGCAGCCGCGAGATCTGCTGCCGCGTATCGAAATCTACGGCCAGAACGAAATCTTTGAACTGGCCCGCGACCCCGCCAGCCAAACAGCCATCCTGAACCGCTTCATGCCGAGCGGCAGCACGCTTGCTAGCGAACTCGGCGCCGTTGCCAAGCGACTGAGCGACAACCGCAACAAGCTGCTGACCGCCGCGCGCCAGAGGGACGAGTTGCAGGCTCAGGTTGCACGACTGCCCAAGCTGACCGAACAGGTGCAACAGTTCAAGTCGCTGGGACTTGAAGACAAGCTGGCTTTGGTGCCTCAACTGGAGCGCGAGAAGCAACTCGCCAAGCGCGTCAGCGAAGAACTCACCCGCGTGGCCGAGGGATTGGCCGCGCTCGACGAGAGCCTTCCCGATACCGCGTTTCTCAGCGACAAGGCGCTCGAAGGGCTGCCACATGCCAGTATCTTGATCAGCATGCGCGCCGCCCTGGATACGCTCGGCAAGGAAGTCATTACCCAAGTCACGGGGCTGCGCAAGCTGCATGGTGCAACAGTGGAGGCGACCAACGCACAGCAAGCCGAGCTGAAAATGAAACTCGACGCCGAATCAGTGGCCCTTGAAATGGTCTTCGCAAGCCTGCCCGCCTTCGCCGGCAAGCCGGGGCGCGACGTCGGCCGGGCATATCAAGAACTGCTGCGCGACATCGAAGCCATTCGCCCAAGCGAAGCGCGCGTGAGCACCATCGACAAGCTGTTGCATGAACTGGAGAGCCAGCGGCGCAACCTGCTGGACGAATTCTCTCAACTGCGAGACCAGCGCACGGACGAGTTACGCAAGGCAGCCAAGAAACTCAATCACAAGCTCGAAGGCAAGCTGAGGCTGAACCTGAGGGTCGGAGCGCAGCGGAAGGCGCTGAAGGAGTTCCTACTTCAGGTGCCCGGCCTCGGAGAGAAGAAACTTGCCTGGATCGATCAATCCGGCGATGACCTGACCGTGCCCGCATTGGTCAAGGCGATTCGTGACGGCGAAAGCGCTATCAAGGCGCTGACCTGGGACTGGGGAATGCAGCCCTCAGTGGTCGATGCTCTAGCCCGACTCGACCGCGGCTTGGTGCTCGAACTAGAAGAAATCGACCTGCATGATCGGATCCTGATCGAATTGAACATCGCGCACGAGGGTGAACTCTTCAAGCCACTGGATCAACTCTCGACGGGGCAGCAGTGCACGGCGATCTTGCACCTGCTGCTGCTGGAGAACGACGACCCGCTCATCATGGACCAGCCCGAGGACAATCTGGACAATGCCTTCATCGCAGAACGGATCGTGACCCAGTTGCGAGGTGCGAAAACCGAACGGCAGTTCCTGTTCGCCACCCACAACGCAAACATCCCGGTGTTCGGCGATGCCGAGTGGATCGGTATCTTGTCGTCCGACGGCTCACATGCACAAATGCCTGCCGAGGCGCAGGGCTCCATCGACGTGCCTGCGATCCGTGAGCGCGTCGCCGAAATCCTGGAAGGCGGGCGGGAGGCGTTCTCCCAGCGCAAGGAAAAATACGGGTTCTAAAGAGAGAAAAGATTGATGCTCAAGACTGAGTTGCTGGAAATAATTGCGAATGGCGAAAACTCGGGTGTGGAGTTCAAACGCGATGACATCCGCGCCGAGGCGCTCGCCCGGGAAATCGTCGCGATGGCCAACCTGCGCGGCGGCATGGTCCTGCTCGGTGTCGAGGACGACGGCACTATTTCCGGCATCCAGCGCGAGGACCTTGAGACCTGGGTGATGAATGTCATTCTTGGGCACGTGCATCCCATGCTGCTGCCGTTCTACGAAGTGGTCGCGCTCGATGACGGTAAACGCGTCGCGGTTGTGTCGGTCACGATGGGGGCCAGCAAGCCGTATGTTCATCGCCACGGCGGCCGAGAAGACATCTACATCCGCGTCGGCAGCACTGTGCGATTTGCCGACCGCGACCAGCAAGCACGACTGTTCGCGACGGGAGGCTTACTGCACAGCGAAATGATGCCAGTCTCCGGAGCTGCTTTTGATGCCTTGGACCGCGAACGCCTGCAAGATTATCTGTTGAGCTACGCTGGCGACCGTGAAGTGCCGGCGACGGAGGATGTGTGGCTGAATCGCATGATGGGCTTGGGCTTCATGACCGACATCCATGGCGCGGCGCCTGTTTGCACCATCGCCGGCCTGGTGCTATTTGGTCGCACACCGCGTCGCTTCCTGCGCCAAGCTGGCATCCGGTGGATGGCGTTCAGCGGCGTCGACAAGAGTTACCAGGCGGTAGACGACACGATCCTTGATGGCCCCCTTGTTGGCCGCTTTGCACGCCAGGATGGCGGCTCGCGCGAGTTGATCGAACGCGGCCTGATCGAAGACCTGATGGACAGGCTGCAAGGCCAGCCTCTCGTCAGCACAGAGGGCGAAAACCTGGGCGATGGCCTGCGCCGGGAGCGCATCTGGCACTACCCACCCGAGGCCTTGCGAGAGGCGGTCGTCAATGCGCTGGCGCACCGCGATTGGACCCGCACGCTCGATGTCGAGATCGTCGCGTACTCGAATCGGCTCGAGGTCCTCAGCCCGGGCGCGTTGCAGAATTCGATGACCGTCGAGAAGATGCTTGCGGGACAACGCTCGCCCCGCAACACGACCATCGTCGGAGTCTTGCGCGACTACGGGTACGTAGACGCGCGCGGCATGGGGGTACGGAACAAGATCGTTCCGCTTGTGCGGGATGCCAGCGGGGAAGAACCCCGCTTCGAAGCGACCGACGATTACGTGAAAGTAGTCTTACCAAGATCTGATTCCGCCATTCAATAGCCGCGCGCACAGCGCGAGAGTAGCTCGGCTGTTTGGAGCACCAGCCTCGAATACCGTGTCGGTCGCCGATGAATGCTGAACGATGCGTGGCGGCTCACATCGACTTTGTGCGCGTGTCGAACGACTGCTCTTCGAGAAGGTTGTCAGGCTGCAATGGGTCGGGTTGCGACGGCCGACCGTTCAGATTCATCGCCAGAAAGCCGGCGTTGAAGGTTCGATGCCCATAAGCTGCCCCTCGCCGATGAGTCGTTTCGACCCTGAAGCGACATTCTTGGCCTCGAATTGGTCGCTCTGAAGCCGCCGGTCATACCAAAGTGCCACAACCGAAGGTTTGCCCTCGACCTATCAGGCCGTTGAAGTACCGATCGCTTACGACTGCGTGATGGGCGGCGATCTGGCGGATTGGAGATCAGGAGGAAGCAGCCGATGTGAGGCGCCGGCAGCTTCAGCGAGAGCCTGTTCAGCACGATCCGACCGGAGGACTTCGTGCTTGCCAACCACCCGTTGCGCCCGATCCGCACCTGGGTGAACTACATTCTGTAAAAAATGGACGAGAAGTTCTCAGCCATGGATGAGACCGACATGCGCGGCGGGCGCCCCAGCATCCCTCCCGAGAAGCTGAGGCGGGCGATGCTGTTGCAGTTTCTGTTCAGCATTCGCAGCGAGCGGCAGCTTGTCGGACAGATCAACTACAACCTGCTGTTCCGCTGGTTCTTGGGCCTGTCTACCAATGACGCCCCTAGAACCACTCGGTGTTCAGCAGGCTGGCCGCCACCATCGCTCTGCTTCGGTCGTCACCGCGCCAAGCGGGCGTCGGATGCCCGGCTCCGGCGCTACTGCCCTTCGGGCCCGCGCCGAGCAGGCACGTGGTCGGCCGGCAGAGAACGAAATTCGGCCGAGTCGCGCATTGCTGCTTCCGGGCCGGCGGGTGAGTACACGGCGAGGATGCGCGCCGGTTCCCAACCGAAGTTGAAGGTCGAGTGATAGGCGCCCTTCGGGATGCTGACCATGTCACCGCCGCGGATCTTTCTCGTCTGCGGCTCGCCCTCGGTGAACTCGATCGTCATCTCGGCTTCGCCCGAGAGCATGTAGATCAGCTGGTCCGAGGCCAGGTGCTTGTGCCGGGCGTGGCCCTGTCCGGGATCGAAGTAGATCGAGACCGCGCTGAGGTTGGCGACTCCGGTCAGCGCTGGTTCGGCAAGCACTTTGCCGACGACCCAGGGCGAGATCAGGGTCTCAACGTCGGAAGGGCTGATGGCCACGGTAGGGATGGGTTGCATTCGGAAGCTCCTCGGTGTCAAACGGTGATTGGGTGGGGCATGGTCCAGGCCGCCGGGTGGTGGCCCAGCGGCACGGCGGCGCGATCCCAGCGGGGAGGCGTGGCGCTCATGCGGGCAACCGGCGCCAAGTGGCGCAGGCGGCCGAGCGGGGTTTCGCTGTCGATGAAGTAGTGCGGCGGCAGCGACAAGTCTTCGGCGGGGTCGACGTCGCGCGCGGCGGCGAAGTCGTGCAGCCATCGGCCGGTCTGGGCCAGCGACACGCGCACTTCCCAGCTGCCGCCTTCGGCGGCCCGCCGCTGCAGCGCGACCAGCGTGCCCAGCGCGGCGAGGTAGCCGGTGACATAGTCGCAGGCGGCGCAGTTGAGCAGCGTCGGCGGCGCGTCGGGCCCGGCCTGCTGGTGCGCCAGGCCGGTGACGGCCGCTGCCAGCTGGTCCCAGCCGGGGCGGCCGACCCATGGACCCTGGTGGCCGTAACAGTTGATCGATACGCTGACGATCCCGGGCCTCACGCGCGCCAGATCGGCCGGCGCGAAACCGTGGCCGGCGATCCGGCCAGCGCGGAAGCTCTGGCTGAAGACGTCGGCGCCGGCCAGCAGCGCACGCAGCGTCAGCCGGTCGGCGGCCTGCCCGAGGTCGAGCCAGGCCGAGCGCTTGCCGTGGCCGGTGTCGAGCACGAAGGACCAGACGCTGGGCAGTTGCTGCGCGCTGACCAGCAGCACCTCGGCGCCCTGTTCGGCCAGCGTGCGCCCGCAGGTCGGCCCGGCGAGGATGCGCGTCAGGTCGAGCATGCGCACACCCGACAGCGGGCGCACACCGGCCGGCAGCGGCTCGGGCGGCGCGTCGCCGATGCGCACCACCTCCAGTGGCCCGGCCGCGGCGGTGGCTTGCTGCTGCGGGTGGCGCTGCCACTCGGCAGCGCTGCGCGCGTAGGCGCCGCACATGCCGGCGGCGGCCAGCGCATCCTCGAGTTCGTTGGCGTCGCGGCGCGCGACGGCGTGCGCAATGCTGTCGTGGCTGGGATCGGTGATGCCGAGCACGCGCAGCGTCCCAGCCGCCAGATGCGGTAGCACGCCGTGGATGAAGAACTGCCGCCCGTCGCGCGTGCGGTGAAAACGCGCCAGCGGCGTGGCGTCCGAAGGCGCGCCGCCGGGCGAGACGCCGTCCAGCAACTGCAGCGTGTACGAACGCAGTGTTGCCGCCGCCTGGCGCGTGGATACGTCAACTTGCTGCGCCGGCCCGCCCCGCTGGCGGTGCAGCGCAGCCGCCACCGTGGCCACTGCCGCCAGCGCTACCGCAGCGGCCTCGCCGACCGCCGGCCGGCAGCCGGGGGCCGGGCCGTCGCACGCGATGAGCGTGCGTGCCGAGGGCGCCAGCCCGACATGGGCGAGCAATGTGTCGAGCCGTGCCCGCACCAGTGGCGCATCGGGCGCACCGATGTGCTGCAGCGCCGCCGTTTCGACCGTGGTCATGCCACGCGGTCGCGGATCACCTGCGGCACCGGCCGGGTGGCGGCGAAAGAGGGGCGCTGCTCCAGCCGGTCGGAGTAGGCCGCCAGGTTCGGATGCTGGCTGCGCCAGGGATAGTCGGGCCAGCGCACCGTCAGGTATCGCAGCAGCGTGCCGCTGGCGATGTCGGCCAGCGTCAGCGACTCGCCATGGGCAAAATCGCGCTCGCCGATGACGCGCGACAGCTCGCGCAGCGCGCCATCGACCTTGCGTTGCTGGCGTGCATACCAGGGATCGCTGCGCATGCCCTCGGCGCGTGCGATTTCAAAGAACATCAGCACCAGCGCGTCGCAGGCGCCATCGACGATGACCTCGAACCGCTTGACCGCCAGCTGCCCATCGACGTCCTTCGGCACCAGCGGCGGCTCAGGGTGCTTGAGCTCGATCCACTCGTTGATGTAGCGCGACTCGAAGACGCTGCCGCCGTCGGGCAGCAGCAGCACCGGCAGCTTCTCCAGCGGGTTCCAGAGCGGCGTCTGGGTGTCGTGGTTCCAAGGCACCTCGGTGATCAGCTCGAAGGGGATGCCCTTCTCGGCGAGCTGGATGCGCACCTTGCGCGCGTAGGGGCTGGGGGTGGCACTGATGAGCTGGTACATGGTGTGGTCGATTTCAGGACTGGGTTTCAAAGGCGCGGTGACAGGCCACCTGGTGGCCGCCGCCGGCGCTGACCAGGTGCGGGGTCTCGGTGGCGCAACGCGGGATCTGCATCGGGCAGCGGGTGCGGAAGCGGCAGCCCGAGGGCGGATCGATCGGGCTCGGGATCTCGCCGTCGAGCAGCGTGCGGCGGCCGCGCCGGCGTGTCGGGTCGGGTCGCGGCGCAGCGTCGAGCAGCGCGCGGGTGTAGGGGTGCAGTGGCTGCTGCCACAGGGCGCGGCGCGGCGCGATCTCGACGATGCGACCGAGGTACATCACCGCGACGCGGTCGCAGACGTACTCGACCACCGACAAGTCATGCGAGATGAACAGATAGGCGAGTCCGAACTCGGCCTTCAGGTCCGCCAGCAGGTTCAGCACCTGGGCGCGCACCGAGACGTCGAGCGCCGACACCGGCTCGTCGCAGACGATGACCTTGGGCTGCAGCGCCAGCGCACGGGCGATGCCGATGCGCTGACGCTGGCCGCCGGAGAACTCGTGCGGGTGGCGCGTCGCTGCCTCTGGGCGCAGGCCGACCTTCTGCAGCAGCCACTGCACACGTTCGCGCCGTTCGGCGCGGCTGCCGATGCCCTGCACGAGCATCGGCTCCTCGATCGCGCGGCCGACGGTGGTGCGCGGGTTGAGCGACGCGAAGGGGTCCTGGAAGACCATCTGCAGGTCGCGGCGCAGCGGCTTCATCTCGCGCCGGCTGACGGCGGCCAGCTCGCGCCCCTGCAGACGCACCGAGCCCGAGGTCGGCGGATGCAGGCGCAGCAGCGTCTTGCCCAGCGTCGACTTGCCGCAGCCGGACTCGCCGACCAGACCCAGCGTCTCGCCGGCAGCGAGTTCGAAGGTCACGCCATCGACCGCGTGTACCACGCGGCCGCCAGGCGCCGGAAAGTGCTTGACGAGGTCGTCGACCCACAGCAGCGGGGCATGCATCAGACGGTCTCCACGTGTTTCGACTCAGGCACCAGGGCGTGGATGCAGGCGACGCTGCGCTGCAGCCCGGTCACGCGCAAGGGCGGTGTCGCGGCGCGACAGGTGTCGCTGGCGAGCTGGCAGCGAGCGGCGAAGCTGCAGCCGGCGGGCATCTGGTCAAGCGCCGGCACCATGCCGGCGATCTCGTGCAGGCGCGCTGGCCGGCCGCTGCCGGTGCCTGGCGTCGAGCGAATCAGGCCCTGGGTATAGGGGTGGCACGGCGCCGCGAAGAGGTCGAACACCGAAGCCTCCTCGACCTTGCGGCCGGCGTACATCACCGCAACGCGGTCGGCGGTCTCGGCGACGACGCCGAGGTCGTGCGTGATCAGCACGATGCCCATGCCGAGGCGGTCCCGCATCTCGAGCAGCAGGTCGAGGATCTGCGCCTGCACCGTGACGTCGAGCGCGGTGGTCGGCTCGTCGGCGATCAGCAGCTTTGGCTCGCAGGCCAGCGCCATCGCGATCATCACGCGCTGTCGCATGCCGCCCGACAGCTCGTGCGGGTACTGGTCCAGGCGCTGCCGCGGCGCCGACATGCGCACCAGCGACAGCAGCTCGAGCACGCGCTCGCGCGCGGCCTTCGGCGTCATGCCGCGGTGGCGGATCAGCGTCTCGGCCACCTGCTCGCCGATCGTCAACACCGGGTTCAACGAGGTCATCGGCTCCTGGAAGATCATCGCGATCTGGTTACCGCGAACCTCGCGCATCTGCTCGGCGTCGCAATGCAGCAGGTCGCGTCCCTCGAACAGCACCTGGCCGCCTACGATGCGACCCGGTGGCTGCGCCACCAGCTGCAGGATCGAGAAGGCGGTCACCGACTTGCCGCAACCCGACTCGCCGACGACGGCGAGGATCTCGCCGCGACCGACGCTGAACGAGACGCCGTTGACCGCCTTCAGCACGCCGCGCGGCGTGAAGAAGTGGGTCTGCAGGTCGATCACCTCGAGCAGCGGCGCGGCGGTCACATTGGGGGTGTGGGCGGCGTTCATCAGCGGTTTTTCAGTCGCGGGTTCAGGGCGTCGTTGAGCCCTTCGCCGACCAGGTTGAGCGCCAGCACGGTGAGCATGATGGCCAGCCCCGGGATGGCGGTGATGTACCACGCGCTGCGCAGTGCGTCGCGGCCGGCGCCGATGATCGTGCCCCAGCTCATGATGTTCGGGTCGCCAAGGCCGAGGAAGGCCAGCCCGGCTTCGGTCAGGATCGCGGTGGCGACCATCAGCGAACCGGTGACGATGATCGGCGCCACCGCGTTGGGCAGGATCTGCGTAACGATGATGCGCAAGTCGCCCATGCCGATGGAGATGCTCGACTGCACGAACTCGCGCTCGCGCAGTGCCAGGAACTCGGCACGCACCAGCCGCGCGACCGCCGGCCACGACACCAGCGCGATGGCCAGCGTGACGTTGAGCACCGAGGGGCTGAGGATGGCGACGACGACGACCGCGAAGATGAACTGCGGAATCGTCTGGAACAGTTCTGTGAAGCGCATCAGCAGGTCGTCGACCCAGCCCCGGTAGTAGCCGGCGACGGCACCGATTGTGGTGCCGAAGAGCACGGCCGCCAGCGTGGCCGCGAAGCCGACCACCAGCGACACGCTGGCGCCATGGAACAGGCCGGCGGCGAGGTCGCGGCCCAGCATGTCCGAGCCGAGCAGCAGCTCGTCGCTCTGGCCGGGCCAGACGAAGGGCTGGGCCACCATGTCCCACGGATCGGTGGGGAACAGGCGCGAGGCCGACAGTGCCATCACCAGCACCGACAGCAGGATTGCCAGCCCGGCGAGCGCCGCGCGGTTGCGCCGGAAGCGGCGCCAGAAGTCCCGAACTGCAGCCATGTGATGTGTCCTCAGACCGGTCGGATGCGCGGATCGAGCCAGGAATAAGCCAGGTCGACGACGATGTTGGCGACGATCACCATGCCCGAGCACAGCAGCAGGATGCCGAGCAGCAGGTTGATGTCGCGCTGATAGACGGCCTCGAAGGCGAGCCGCCCTAGGCCGGGCCAGGAGAACACGGTCTCGACCAGCACCGAGCCACCGAGCATGGTGCCGATCTGCACGCCGACCAGCGTGACCATCGGTAGCAGCGCGTTGCGCAGAACGTGGCGCAACGTGATGCGCTTTTCCGACAGCCCCTTGGCACGCGCCGTCGTCACGAAGTCCTGGTTGAAGACCTCGAGCATCGAGGCCCGCATCATGCGGGTGAAGAGTGCGACATAGAACAACGCCAGCGTCAGCACCGGCATCACCATGTGGCGTGCGATATCGAGCGCGCGTGCCAGGCCCTCGTGGCCGGCAGCGATCGACTCCATGCCGCCCGAGGGTAGCCAGCCCAGGTGCACTGAGAAGACCACGATCATCATCAGCCCGATCCAGAAAACCGGCGTCGCGAACGCCAGCATCGCACCGACCGAGATCAGGTTGTCGCGCACGCCGTTGACCTTGCGCGAGGCCAGCACGCCGAGCGTGGCTCCGAGCGATACCGCCAGCACCAGTCCGGTGACCATCAACAGCAGCGTCGCCGGCAGGCGGCCGAGGATCAGCTCGAGCACGCTTCGGTTGTGGCGGAACGAGTAGCCGAGGTCGAGCTGCGCAAGCTTCCAGACATAGGCCAGCAGTTGCTGATGCACCGGCTGGTCGAGCCCGAAGCGCGCGCGCAGCTCGGCCAGGTACTCGGGAGTCGCCGCCGCCGACTCGCCGGCCAGGACCTCGGCGGCGTCGCCCGGGGCCAGCTTGAGCAGGATGAAGTTGAAGACCACCACCGCCAGCAGCAGCGGCAGGGCCTTCAGCAAGCGGCGACCGAGCCAGCGCAGTGTCGGCGGGGGGCGCCAGGACAGGTTCATCGTCGGGGCCACGTGCTGGTCACTTGACGAAGAATGCGTCGGCGAAGTTGCCACCGATGATGCCGTCGGCGCTCACCGTGTGGTTCTTCAGCTTGCTGCTGGCCACCGTGATGAAGCGCGTCTCCATCAGCGGGATCACCGGCAGGTCCGTCATCGCGATGCGCTGCATCTCGTCGTACAGCGCCTTGCGCTTGACCGGATCGGTCTCGCGCTGGCCGGCCTCGATGACGCGGTCCATGTCAGCGCTGCGGTAATCGGTGGCGTTGGTGAACACCACGCCCTTCTGGATCGACTTCGACCAGTACAGCCGCTGCACACCCTGCGTCGGATCGGCGAAGGCGCCGTAGTACAGGCTGGTGCTGTCGAAGTCGTATTCCGTGAAGACACGCCGGAAGAAGCCCGGCAGGTCCTGGCTGCGCAGTTCGACCTCGATGCCGACGCGGCCGAGCTGCTGCTTGATGAACTCGCCGGTGCGCTGGTAGTCGCTGCCCAACGGGATGAAGTCGTGCGTCATCTTGAAGCGCACGCCACCCGCGCCGGGCTTCAGGCCAGCAGCGTCGAGCAGCTTTTTGGCCTTCTCGAGGTCGTATTCATAGCCCGGCAGATCGGTGCTGTGGAAGGTCGTCACCGGCGAGGGGATCGGGCTCACCGCAGGCTGGCCGTAACCCATCCAGACGATCTGCGTCATGCGCTTGCGATCGATCGCGTGGGCAATGGCCTGGCGCACGCGCACGTCGTTCAATGGCGGCCGGCGCAGGTTCAGCTCTATCAGCATGAACGGCGACATGTAGGCGTAGCCGCGGGTCTCGATGGCCAGCGCGGGGTTCTTCGCCAGCCGCGCCATGTCGGTCAGCGGCACCGGGCTCAGGCCGCCGATCTGCAGCTCGCCCGACTCCAGCCCAGCGGCACGCGCTGAGGCATCGTTGATGATGCGAAAGACGATGCGCTGCAGCATCGGCTTGCCGGCTCGCCAGTAGGCCGGGTTGCGCTCGAGCACGATGTGGCTGCCCTTCTGCCATTCCTTGAACACGAAGGGGCCGGTGCCCACAGGCTTGCTGATGTACGGATTCGCTGCGGCGTCGGTGCCCTCGAACAGGTGGCGTGGCGCCATCGGTGATTCGTAGCTCGAGGCCAGCGCGGTCAGCATCGGCGGCGAGGGCTCGCTGAGCCGGATCACTGCAGTCAGCGCGTCCGGCGTGTCGACGGCCACCACCTTGGCGAAGGACGAGCGGCCACGCGGGTGCAATTTCTTCAGCAGCTCCATCACCGTGTAGCGCACGTCGGCTGAGGTGAAGGGCTGGCCGTCGTGCCACTTCACGTTGGGCCGCAGCTTGAAGGTGTAACGCAACCCGTCGGGGCTGATGGTCCAGCTCTGCGCCAGCAGCGGCTGCGGCTTCAGTTCGGTGTCCAGGTAGAGCAGCCCTTCCATGATCTTCGAGCCGACCATGCCCATCTGCAGCGTGGTGTTGATGGCGGTGAACAGGAACGGCGGCTCGGGCGAGAGCGCAAAGCTCAGCGCCGCGTCGGTTGCCGGCGTCTCGGTCTGTGCGCGTGCCGGCTGCAGGCCGGCCATGGCAGCGAGGACAAATGCCGCGACCACGAGTGGTCGCAGGGTGGAAGCCAGGGACGGTTTCATGCAGAACTCCTGAGGTGGATGAAGGGCAGCAAGGCGGTGTGCGCACGGAACTTGCTCGACTGCAGCGTGAAGGCCTGTCGAGGCCGGGCCAGTGCGAGGTTGGTGCATCAACATGAGGAACAGTATTTCGACCCCGCGCCAAAGGGTCTTCCAGAATCCGGGCGCGTCTTTCCAGAATCCAGGCGCCGCTGGCGGCAGCTTGCCGCAGGTGGACGGGCGCATCGCGGCCCTGCCCAATCATCGTGGTGCAGGCACGGTTCGGTCCGATGCGGCGTGCTCGCACGGCATCGCGTTGTGGCCCGGCAATACCCTGCTCGCCGACAGCGAAGGCCGCGGCTGGCGTCACCTGCGCGCCGAGCTGGGCACGGTGAACAGCTGGTCGGGCACGCTCGGGGCCATGCGGCACTATTGCCTGGCCTTCTGCCTGAACCGGCCAGCGCGGCTGCGCCGGGTCGTCGCTGAGGAAGGCGAGAGCGGCATGGTGACAGTGCTGCCGCGCCAGTTCCTGATCATCCCGGCGCTGCAGCCCTCGGAGTGGGAGCGGGATGGCTCCTCAGACATGCTGATGCTGTACCTTGATCACGCACTGATCGAGCGCATCGGCCACGAGGTCTTCGACGCCGGCGACGTGCAAATCAGCGCCCGTCTGGGTGCCACCGATCCGCTGCTCGAACAGCTTGCGCTGAGCGTGCTCGAGGCGCTGCGGCGGCCCGACCCGATGGACACCGCGCTCTACGTCGACAGCCTGGCCACTACGATCGGCGCGCAGCTGCTGCGCGCCCATTCACGGCAGCAGCGGTCTCGTGAGGTGTCCGATGCCTGTCCGGCGCGGCTGACGTCCGGCTTGCTCCGCCTGCGCGACTTCGTTGACAGCGCGCTCGACGAGGACCTGAGCCTGGATCGCCTGGCCGAGGTGGCCGGTCTCAGCGTGCACGTGCTGCCGCGCGCCTTCCGGCGCCACTTCGGCACCACGCCGCATCAGTACGTGCTCCACCAGCGGCTATTGCGCGCGCGGGCACTGCTGTCGGACACCGACCTTCCGATCGCCGAGGTTGCGCTGACCACCGGCTTTTCGAGCCAGAGCCACATGACCAGCGCGCTGAAGAAGGCCACGGGCGTGACGCCGGACGGTTTTCGCCGCCAACGGCGGCTCATCGCTGCCGCTTGAGCGCACCTGCCCGGCGACAGGGCGACCGTCAGCACGTCGAGCGCTCGGCTCGCTGTCTCTTGCACAAGCAATGAATGCATGTAGTCTGCTTTTATGAGTGGGCAACGCGCCCAGCCCCATTATTCGAGCCATGGGTCACTGGGTCATCGCGGAATCATCACCGTTGCGGGAAGTCAGGAAGCAGCCTGTCGCCACCGTCGGCTTCTGGCCGTCAGTGTGAGTAGAGCGGCCAACCTTGGATGTCCGGAATCGTTGGCATTGCTGCCGCACGGACCAGCGGCCTGCTCTCGACCGCTACACGTCACGGGGCGACCGTAGCGCCCATACAACTCAGCTTGTGTCGTACAGCCGGAAGTTCAATCGGCGCAAAACTGGCACCAGACTGGCACCAGCTCGGTCCAGAAAGCAAAAAAGTCAGCAGGCGCTAACCTGCTGACTCTTGCATTACTTGGCTCCCCGACCTGGGCTCGAACCAGGGACCTACGGATTAACAGTCCGGCGCTCTACCGACTGAGCTATCGGGGAATCGAGCCTCGCAGTATAGCGTGGTTTTGCGACACCGGTCAAAAACTCAGCTGAGCCGAGGCGTGCAAGGTGCGCGGCGCAAGCGGGTACAGATAGGCGTGCTCGTACTGGTAGGGCGCTTCCTTCCAGGCGCGGCGGTCGGCCAGGTTGTCGATGCCCGCGCGCCACACCACCTGCATGCCCTGCAGCTGCTGGCGGTAGCGCAAGGCCAGGTCGATGCGGGTCCAGCCCGGCGTGGCGATGCTTTCGTCAGGCAGAACCGTGCGCTCGCCCTCGTGGGTGACAAAGCCCAGCAGGGCCAGGCCCGGCACCGCGGCCAGGTTGTAGGCGGCCTGCAGCTTCAGGCTGACATCCGGCACGTTGGTGGGCCGGCGGCCGTTGAGCGTGTCGTCCTGCGAGCCTTCGCGCCGGGCTTGCAGGGCCATCGCACTGCCGCGCAGGTTCCAGGCGCCCAGGCGCCAGTCGGCTTCGGCCTCGATGCCACGGTGGCGGGCGGTGCCATCGACGACGCGCGCGCCACCCAGGGTGTTGCTGGCGGGGCGTTGAATGTCGAAGGCCGCAATGCGCCAGTCCAGCAGGTCGCTGCTGTGCTTGTAGCCTGCCTCGATCTGACGGCTCTTGAGCGCCGGCAGTGCCTGGCCGGCGTTGCTGTAGCGGGTCGGTCGATTGGGCACCACCTCCGACTCGATGCCCTGGCCCCAGCTCAGGTAGGCCTGGTCCTGTGCGCCGAGGGCCTGGCTCAGTGCCAGCCAGGGCGTGGTGAAGGTCTGGTCGTGGCGGGTGGCCTCGCTGCCGTCGGTCTGCACGCTCTCGCGCTGCAACCGGGTGTGGCGCAGGCCAGCCCACAGGCTCCATTGCGGCGACAGCGTGATGGCGTCCTGCAGGTGCAGTTCGGTGCTGCGCTCGTCGCGGTTGGTGTTGGTGTAGTAGAGGGTCGGGTCGGCCACCGAGTCGCGCTTCAGCCCGCTGACCAGGCCGGTGCCCACCAGGTTGTAGGCCTGGCCATTGAGCCGTGCCCGATAGCGCGACAGCAGCAGTCCCGCGCTGTAGCGGTGCGCCGTGCCCGCCAGCGTGGCGCGGCCGTTGACCGTCGCATCCAGCGCATCGCTGGTGCGGCGCTCGCCATCGCTGCGGAAGTCCCAGATCGAGAAGCTGCCATCGCTGGCGTAGCGGTCGCAAGGTGCGCAGTCGTAGGTCGCCGGGTCGTACAGGCCGAAGGGAAAGGCGACCCGGTCGTCGCTGTCCAGCCGCTGCCGCATCGCATGCACCACCAGCTGGGTGTCCTGGGCCAGGTCCTGCGTGACGCGCAGCGACCCGGTCTTGCCGGCCATCACCACCGGCAGGCTCCAGGGCTGGTTGTTCAGGTTGATGCGCGGGTCGATGCTGTTGGCATCGGGCAGGCGGTTGCCCAGCAGGCTGAAGCCGGGGGTGCTGGGCTGGGTCTGCTGGCTCCACTCGAGTTCGGCCTCGAGCAGGCTGCCGGGGGCCAACTGGGCCTCGATGGCACCGGCCAGCAGGTGGCGGTGGCCACGGCTGCTGTAGGTCGGCGGGTCCAGCCGCTCGGCACTGGCGTTCAAGCGCCAGCCGATGCCGCCGCCGCGCCGTCCCACGTCCAGGGCGGCACTCAGCGTGCCGTCCTGCTCCCAGCCCAGCGTGGCGCTGGTCACCGCATCGCGTGGGCGCTTGACCACCAGGTTGACCAGCCCGCCCGGCGCGCTGGTGCCGGCCTGCACGCCGCTGGTGCCCTTGAGGATCTCCAGCGCCTGCTTGTTACCTTGGGCGATGGCGGTCTCCGCGTTGATCGGCAGGCCGTCGCGGCGGTAGTTGAAGCGGTTGTCCAGCGTGAAGCCGCGCACCGCCAGCTGGCCCCAGTAGCCCGGTGCGTTGTAGGCGTCGGTGATGCCGGCGTCCAGCCGGGTGAGGTCGCCGATGCCGGTGATGCCGGCGTCCTGCAGCAGCGCGGTGTCGATCACCGTGGCCGAGAACGGTGCACGCGACAGGGCCACGTCGCCGAAGCCGGCGATGCTGGCCGAGCCGGCGCGCTTGCCGCTCACCGTGACGGTTTGGGTGGCTGGCGCCCCGGCGGTCTGCGCCGCTGCGGGCAGGGTGGCCAGCAACAGCGCGGCGCGGGCCAGCGCCTGCAGCGGCTGGTTGAAGCTTGAAGTGGAACGGAATGCCATCGTGGTGCCTTCGGATGCGATGGCAGGTGGGCAAACACTGGACGTTGCACACGGAGAACCCGCGGGCCGAATCAGGCTGCTTCCCTGCGCGAGGATTACCTCAATCAGGTTCAAAGGGACTGTCTCAGTCGCACCGCCTGCGCGGTACAACACCCCTAGCGAAGTGCTGCGGATCGGACGACCCACAGCGTTGGCGATTATGGCCGACCGCGTCGGCCCGCGGCCCCAAAGGGCCCGCGATGCATCAGGCCTTGGCGGGCGTGGCCACGCCCAGCAGCTGGTGCAGGCGCGGGCTGGTGGTGGTGTACTGCAGCAGCACCGGTTGATCGGGCCGCAGGCGGGCGGCGGCGGCAAACGCGGCCAGCGTGGCCTCGTGGAAGCCGCACAGGATCAGCTTCTTCTTGCCCGGGTAAGTGACCACGTCGCCGACCGCAAAGATGCCTGGCGTGCTGGTCTCGAAGTGCGCGGCATCCACCACCAGCTGGCGGCGCTCCAGCGCCAGGCCCCAGGTGGCGATCGGGCCCAGCTTGGGACTCACGCCCAGGCAGGCCACGATCAGGTCGGTGGCCAGATGCCGCTGGTGGTCGTCGTCGCCGATCACCTGCACGGCGGTCAGCAGGGGCGGCTCGCCGTCGCTCTGCGCGAGGCCGAGAATCTGCCCCACCTCGAAGTGCACCAGGCCGCTGGCGACATGCGCCTGCAGCCGTGCCAGCGCACCGGCCTCGGCCGTCAGCGTGGCGCGGCGGTGCAGCAGGGTGATGCGGGCCGGGCGCGCGGTCGAGCCGGGTTCGTCGCTGGCGTCGGCCAGTTGCAGCACGGCATCGACGGCCGCGTCTTCGCCGCCCACCACCAGCACCTGCCGGCCGGCCAGCAGCGCGGGCGCGGGCAGGCGGTAGAAGACTTGTCGGCCGACGTGGCGCTCGATCCCATCCACCTTCAACTGGCGTGGCTGGAAGGCCCCCACGCCACCGGCGATGAACACGCTGCGGGCGATGAAGGCCTGGCCGGCGCTGGTGCGCAGGTCGAAGCGGCCGTCGTCGCGTGGCGCCAGGGCCGACACTTCCTGGCCCAGATGAAAGCGCGGGGCGAAGGGCGCGATCTGACGCAGCAGCCGCTCGACCAGCTCACGCCCGGTGCACACCTGCACCGCGGGGATGTCGTAGATCGGCTTGTCGGCGTACAGCTCGATGCATTGGCCGCCGGGCACCGGCAGCGCATCCACCACCTCGGCGTGGACGCCTTGCAGGCCCAGCTGGAAGACCTGGAACAGGCCCACCGGGCCGGCGCCGATGACCAGCGCGTCACAGTCGATGGCGCTGGGGGTGTCGGCGCTCGGCACGGTGCTTCAGCGGATCAGCTCGGAGAGCTTGTTCTTGCGGTCCTTCCAGTCATCGGCGTCGGGCAGCGGGGCCTTGCGCTTGGTGATGCTGGGCCAGCCCTTGGCCAGGTCGGCGTTGAGCTTGATGAAGGCGAGCTGGTCGCTGGGCACGTCTTCCTCGGGCAGGATCGCGTTGACCGGGCACTCGGGGATGCACACCGCGCAATCGATGCACTCATCGGGGTCGATGGTGAGGAAGTTGGGGCCTTCGCGGAAGCAGTCGACCGGGCACACGTCGACACAGTCGGTGTACTTGCAGCGGATGCACGATTCGAGGACGACGTGGGTCATGGGGCAGGGTGGGTTGTGAAGATCTCGGGCTGCAAGCCGATGCCAGGGCACCGGCTGCAAAGCAAACAGGCGATTTTATGCGGCGGGGGCGTCGTCCCCGGCTTGATGCCGCTCAAGGGGAGGGGTCTTGACGCGGGCCATGGCGGATTGGACGGGCTGGGCGCCGGCGCCCACGGTCACCACCGCCGGCCGGTCGGCATGCGGCGCGGTGGCCTCGGCCAGGCTGGCGACGGTGTGGTCGGTGGTGCAGGCATCGGGCCAGCCCGCACGCGAGACCACGCACACGGGCGTGTCGCCGGGCCAGCCGGCCTGCTGCAGCTTCGACGCCAGCGCGCCGAGCTGGCGGCCGGCCATGTAGAACACCTCGGTGTCGGCCGTGCGGGTGGCCTGCAGGATGCCCAGATGGGTCATCGCGGTGGTCAGGCTCACGCTGCGGCCGGTGCCGCGCCGGGTCAGCGGGCGCTGCGTGTCGGCGGCCGCGGCCAGCGCGGCGCTGACGCCGGGCACCACCTCGAACGGGATGCCCTCGGCCGCCAGCGCGAGCATCTCCTCCTCGAGCCGGCCGAAGACGCTGGGGTCGCCGCCCTTGAGCCGCACCACCCGGTCATGGGCCAGCGCGGCCTGCACCAGCAGCGCATTGATCGCGGCCTGGCCGGTGGCATGGCCGAAGCCACGCTTGCCCACGTCCACCCAGCGCGCCTGCGGCGCCAGCTCGCGCAGCGCCGGGTCGGTCAGGGCGTCGTACAGCACCACCTGGGCCTGCGCCAGCCGTTGCGCACCACGCACGGTGATCAGGTCGGCCGCACCCGGGCCGGCGCCGATGAAGACAACGCGGACGGGCTCGGCCATGGGGCGGTGGGGTGCGGCGGCAAGGTCGGTTTCAACCGGCGCAGCGTACCAGCAGGGCGCCGCTGGTGCGGTTGGTGGCCGGGTCGACGACGATCAGCGCGCCGCCGACGCGGTTGTCGGCGTAGGGCTCCAGCGGCAGTGCCTGCTGCAGCTCGATCACCACCTGGCCGATCTGGTTGACCGCCAGCTCGTGGGCATCCACCGGCGCCAGGCTGTGGATGTCGATCTGGTGCTCGATGGCCGCCAGGCGCGCCTGCACCCAGCGGTTGCCGTGGCGCACCCAGTACTTGCGGCCGACGGTGGCGGGCTCGGTGTCCAGCCAGGCCAGCGTGGCGGTGAAGCGCTGCACCGGCTGCAGGCCGCCGGGGCTGGCGATCCAGTCGCCGCGCGAGATGTCGAGCTGGCGGTCCAGCACGATGCCGGCCGACTCCCCCGCCTGCGCGGCGGCCACGGTGCTGCCGGCGCGCCGCACTTCGGCGACCACCGCGCTCTCGCCGCTGGGGAACACCTGCACCGCGTCGCCGGCGCGCACGCTGCCGTGGGCGATGCGGCCCCAGAACACGCGCGGCAGGTGGCCGGCGCCCTTGGCCGTGTCGCCGTCGTCACGCGCCAC
>JAURXG010000425.1 GCA_030654555.1 Aquabacterium sp. | reverse complement strand
CGGGTGCAGCTGACGCGCGAGCAGGAGCATGCCTGGGAGCCCAAGGGCGCGGCGCAGCTGATGCGCGTGCGCGGCGGGTTGCGGGCCGATGGCGCGCCGGCGGGCTACGACTTCAACACCAGCTACCCCAGCAACGGCGCGCCCACGCTGGCGCTGCTGCTGACCGGCGCGGTGCCGGCGCTGCACCAGGTCTTCGAGATGGGCGACCGCACGGCGGTGCCGCCGTATGCCTTTGCCGACCAGCGCATCACCGTCAACGACATGGCGCCGATCCTGCGTGCCAGCTGGCTGCGCGGCGTGTCGGCGCTGCCCAACAGCTTCGCCCACGAGAGCTACATCGACGAGCTGGCCACCGCCGCCGGTGTCGACCCGGTCGAGTACCGCTTGCGTCATCTGAGCGACCCGCGTGCCGCCGAGCTGGTGCGTGCCACCGCCGACAAGGCCGGCTGGCGGCCCCATGCCGTGCCGCAGCAGCAGCCCGCGCAGGGCGACTGGCTGCAAGGGCAGGGCTTTGCCTACGCGCGCTACATCCACAGCAAGTTCCCCGGCTTCGGCGCGGCCTGGGCGGCCTGGGTGGCCGACGTGCAGGTGAACAAGGTCACCGGCGAGGTGCAGGTCAGCCGCGTGGTGGTGGGCCACGACGCCGGGCTGATGATCAACCCCAAGGGCGTGGAGCAGCAGGTGCACGGCAACGTGCTGCAGACCACCAGCCGGGCGCTGAAGGAGCAGCTGCGCATCGACCCGGTCACCCGCACGGCGGCCAGCCGCGAGTGGGGCGGCTACCCGATCCTCAGCTTCCGCGAGGTGCCGGTGGTCGAGGTGATGCTGATGCCGCGCCCCGGCGAGCCCGCGCTGGGTGTGGGCGAATCGGCCTCGGTGCCGGGCACGGCGGCCATCGCCAACGCGATCTTCGACGCCACCGGCGTGCGTTTTCGCCAGCCGCCGTTCACGCCCGAGGTGGTGCGAGCGGCGCTGAACCCGCTGCCCGCGCCGGCACCCGCCGCGCCGCCGAAGGTCACGCCGGCTCCGCCGCGCGTGGCCGATCCGCAGCGCCAGCGCAAGCCGCTGTGGGCCATCGCGGCGGGCCTGGCCACCGGGGTGATCGGTCTGGGCGCCGCGCTGCTGGGCGCGGGCTCGGCGATCGCGCCGGTGCAGGTCAGCACCGCCGGCCTGTACAGCGCCGAGGTGCTGGCGCGCGGCCGCCAGCTTGCGGCGTTGGGCAACTGCGTGGGCTGCCACACCGTGGAGGGGGGCATCCCGAACGCCGGCGGGCGGCCGCTGCACACGCCGTTCGGCACCGTCTACAGCACCAACCTCACGCCCGATGCGGCCACGGGCATCGGCGCCTGGTCGTTCTCGGCCTTCCAGCGGGCGATGCGCGAGGGCATCTCGCGCGACGGCCATCACCTGTACCCGGCCTTTCCGTACACCGCCTTCACCCAGGCCAGCGACGACGACCTGCAGGCGCTGTATGCGCACCTGATGGCGCAGCCGGCGGTGGCCAGCCCGGTGCCCGAGACGACGCTGAGCTTTCCCTTCAACCTGCGCCCGCTGATGGGCCTGTGGAATGCGCTGTACCTGCAGCCCGGACCGGTGGCGGCGTTGCCCACGCGTAGCGCCGAGTGGAACCGCGGCGCCACCCTCGTCAACGGCCTGGGCCACTGCAGCGCCTGCCACACGCCGCGGGATGCGCGTGGCGGCGAGCTGGCGCGCAGTGCCTACCTCGGCGGTGCGCTGGTCGACGGCTGGGAGGCGCCACCGCTGGGCGCGCTGAACCGCAGCCCGGTGCCGTGGACCGAGCCCGCGATGCTGCAGTACCTGCGCCAGGGCCACCATGCCGAGCATGGCATCGCCGGCGGCCCGATGGCGCCGGTGGTGCAGGCGCTGGCCCAGGCGAGCGAGGCCGACCTGCGCGCGATGGCGCACTACCTGGTCTCGCTGCAGCCGCCCGCACCCGCCGTGGACGTGGCTGCGCTGGTGAGGCAGGCCGCCCAACAGCCGGCCTTGCTGCCCGGCCCGGCGCAGCGGCTGTTCGAAGGCGCCTGCGGCGCCTGCCACCACGACGGCGACGGCCCGCAGGTGCTGGGCCTGAACCAGCCGCTGGCACTCAACTCCAACCTGCACAGCGAGCGGCCCGACAACCTGCTGCGCACCATCGTCGAAGGCCTGCAGCGCCCGGCCTTCCCGGCCATCGGCCACATGCCGGCCTTCGGCCATGCGCTGGACGACCGGCAGCTGGTCGAGCTGGCCGCCTGGATGCGCCAGCGCTTTGCGCCGCAGCAGCCACCGTGGGTCGACCTGGCCGGCGCCGTGGCGCGTGTGCGCGCGGCCGGTGGCTGAGCCCCGGCCGTCGATGCCGCGCCGCTCGCCCGACACGCGCGGCCTGTGGCTGGGCATCGCCGCGATGGCGATGTTCGGCATGACGCTGCCGATGACGCAGCTGGCCACCGGCACCGCCGCGGCGCCGCAGTTCTCGCCGATGTTCGTCACCTGCGCACGGGCGGTGGTGGCGGCCGGCCTGTCGGCGCTGTGGCTGCTGCACGGGCGGGCGCCCTGGCCCACGGGCCGCCAGGCGGCGCTGCTGACGGTGGCCGCGCTGGGCAATGCGGTGGCCTACCCGCTGACCCTGGCCTGGGCGCTGCGCACCGGGACCAGCCAGCATGCGGCGGTGATCACCGCGCTGGCGCCGCTGGCCACCTCGGTGGTAGCGGCGCTGGTGCTGCGCCAGCGGGTGGCGCGTGGTTTCTGGGCCTGCGCGGTGGCCGGTTGTGCGCTGGTGGTGGCCTTCAGCCTGTGGCGATCGCTGCAGTCGGGCCACGGCTGGCGGCCGGCGCCGGCCGACGCCCTGCTGGCACTGGGCGTGCTGGGGGCCTCGATCGGCTACGTGGCGGGGGCGCGCATCACGCCGGCACTCGGCGCCGAGCGGGTGATCTGCTGGGTCACGCTGGCGGCGCTGCCGATCACGCTGCCGGGGGCGCTGCTCAGCTGGGCGGCGCAGCCGCCGCTGGCCAGCGTGCCGGCCAGCGCCTGGCTGGGCTTTGCCTACGTCAGCCTGTTCTCGATGTGGATGGCCTTCTTCGCCTGGTACCGCGCGCTGGCGCAGGGTGATGCGGTGCGGGTCAGCCAGCTGCAGCTGCTGCAGCCGTTCTTCGCGATGTTGTTCGCCTGGCCGATCCATGGCCAGCCGGTGGCCGCGTCCAGCCTGCTGTTCGGCGTGGCGGTGGTCGGCACGGTGATGCTGGGGCGGCGGCTCAGCGCCGTCGGCACCGCCGTCAACGCAGCAGCGCCAGCACCCCCAGCGCCGCCGGCAGGCCCACCATCGCCAGCAGGGTCGACACGGTGACCAGCCCGGCCACGTAGCCGCCGTTGCCACCCATGCGGGTGGCCAGCACGTAGGCGCTGCTGGCCGTGGGCATGGCGGCAAAGGCCACGATCACCGCCTGCTGCGCCGGCGGCAGCCGCAGCCACAGCACCAGGGCGATGCCCACGGCGGGCAGGGCCAGGTGGCGGATGCTCATCAGCCCGGTGGCCAGCCAGGGCCCTTCGCGCAGCGCGCCGAAGCGCAGGCCGGCGCCCACCGCCATCAGGCCCAGCGGCAATGCGGCGGCGCCGATGCGCGACAGCGTCACCGAGGCCAGTTCGGGCAGTTGCAGCCCGGCCAGGTTGGCCGCCAGGCCCGACAAGGTGGCCAGGATCAGCGGGTTCTTGGCCAGCTCCTTCAGGTAGCCATGTCCGCCCTGGCGCGCCAGCGGCCACACCGCGGCGATGTTGCACACAGGCACGCACATCGACATCAGCAGCGCCTGCCAGGCCACGCCGGGTGCGCCGGCCAGCCGCTCGGCCAGGGCCAGCGCCACGTAGCTGTTGAAGCGGAAGGCCGTCTGCGCGCCGCTGGCATGCAGCATCGGATCGACCCCCGGCGCCTTGGCCAGTGCATAGGCCAGCAGCACGCCGGTGCCCACCACCGCCAGCCCCACGCCACCCAGGGACAGCATGTCGTCGACCCGGATCGGGTTGCGCACGATGGAGTTGAACAGCAGGCAGGGGAACAGCAGGTAGTACACCAGCCGCTCGGCGCCGTCCCACACCGGGCGGTCCAGCGTGGTGTGGCGGCAGATCAGGTAGCCCAGCGCGATCAGCGCAAAGTCGGGCAGCAACAGCAGGATGTCGGGCATGCGGGCAGTTTGCCAGCCGGGCGGCGGCTGCCTTGCCCGCAGCCTTGCCGGGCCACGCTGCAGGGCCGCCGCCGCGGTTTGTGGCCAGGCTGGTCAGCCGAAGCGCGGGCTGGCGCGTTGTACCCGGATGCGTCTGAAGAACAACACCCCCACCCTCCGTCCCGCAGGCCCGTCGATGCAGCGCCGGTCGCTGCTGGCGGCGACGGCCGGGGGGCTGCTCGTCGGGGCGGCCGGCACGGCGCCGGCCTGGGCCGCCGCGCCCGAGAACCCGATCGCCGGCGTGCGCTTCGAGCCCCGCGTGCAGCTGGCCGGGCAAGCGCTGCAGCTCAATGGCACCGGCCTGCGCGCGGTGGCCTGGTTCAAGGGCTACGCCGCCGGGCTGTACCTGGCCCAGCCGGCCGCCACCACCGACGACGCGCTGGCCCAGCCGGGCGCCAAGCGGCTGCAGATGCGGCTGCTGGTCGACGTGCCGGTGGGCGAGTTCGTCAAGGCCTTCCACAAGGGGGTCGAGCGCAACACGCCGCCCGCGCAGCACGCCGGGCTGGCCGAGCGCATGGCCACCTTCGACGGCCTGCTGCGCCCGCTGGGCAAGGTGCGCAAGGGGGACCTGGTCAACCTCGACCTGGTGCCGGGGCAGGGCATGCAGTTCTGGCTCAACGGCCGGCAGGTTGGTGCCGCGATCCCGGGCGACGACTTCTACGCCGCGCTGCTGCGCATCTTCCTGGGCGAGCACCCGGTGGACGACAAGCTCAAGTCCGGCCTGCTGGGGCGGCGCGCCTGAATCGCCGCAGGGTGCCCGGCGGGCACAATGCGGCCCTCACTTTCCACCACCTGACCCGGAGACCCGACGGCATGATTTCCATGAAGCGCTCGATCAAGTGTTCCACCGTGTGGCTGGCACTGGCTGCTGCGCCGCTGGCCGTGCTGGCCCAGGGCTACCCCACCAAGCCGGTGCGGCTGGTGGTGCCCTTCGCGCCCGGTGGCACCACCGACATCGTGGCCCGCGTGCTGGCCGAGAAGATCGGCCCGGCGCTGGGCCAGAGCCTGATCGTCGAGAACAGGGCCGGCGGCGGCGGCTCGATCGGCGCCAACGAGACCGCCAAGGCCACCCCCGACGGTTATGCGCTGGGCATGGCCACGGTGTCCACCACCGCGGCCAACCCGGCGATCAACCCCAAGATCCCGTACAACCCGCTGACCGACTTCAGCTACATCACCAACGTGGCGGCCACGCCCAACGTGATCGCGGTGCATCCGTCGTTCCCGGCCAAGGACTACAAGGGCTTTCTCGCCGAGCTGAAGAAGAACCCCGGCAAGTACAGCTTTGCCAGCTCGGGCACCGGCGGCATCGGCCACCTGCAGATGGAGCTGTACAAGAACCTGTCGGGCACCTTCATCACCCACATCCCGTACCGCGGTGCGGGGCCGGCGCTCAACGACACGGTGGCCGGCCAGGTGCCGATCATCTTCGACAACATGCCTTCGGCGCTGCCCTTCATCAAGGACGGCCGGCTGATCGCCATCGTGGTGGCCGCGCCGCAGCGCCTGAGCCAGCTGCCGAATGTGCCCACCTTCAAGGAAGTGGGGCTGGAGCCGGTGAACCGCATGGCCTACTACGGCATCTACGGCCCCAAGGGCCTGCCGCAGGCGGTGATCGACAAGGTGCATGCCGCCGTCAAGCAGACCGTGGCGCTGCCCGAGGTGAAGGCGCGCATCGAGGGCACCGGCTCGCTGGTGGTGGCCAACACGCCGGCTGAGTTTGCCGCCCAGGCCAAGGCCGAGTTCGAGGTCTACAAGAAGGTCGTCGAGGCGCAGAAGCTGAAACTGGATTGATGTGCCGCTGGACGACGCCAGCCTGGCCTTGCCGGCCGCGAGCCGGGCGCTGATCAAGCGCTTCGGCGATGCGCTGTGGATCGAGGACGGGCTGGCCCGGCTCACGCTGGAGGCCTACCGGCGCGACCTGACGCTCTACGCGCACTGGCTGGCCGACACCACCGGCCGTGCCATCGACAGCAGCACCGAATCCGACCTGCTGGGCTACATCGCCCACCGCCACGCCGGCACCCGCGCCACCACCGCCAACCGGCGGCTGACGGTGTTCAAGCGCTTTTTCCGCTGGGCGCTGCGCGAGCATGTGGTGCACGAGGACGCCACGCTGCGCCTGGGCAGCGCGCGCCAGCCGATGCGGGTGCCCCAGGTGCTGAGCGAGGCGCAGGTCGAGGCCCTGCTGGCTGCGCCCGACGTGGCCACGCCGCTGGGCCTGCGCGACCGCGCGATGCTCGAGCTGCTGTACGCCAGCGGCCTGCGCGTGAGTGAGCTGGTGGGCATCGCCACGGTGCGGGTGGGCCTCAACGAAGGCGTGCTGCGGGTGGTGGGCAAGGGCAGCAAGGAGCGGCTGGTGCCCTTCGGCGGCGAGGCGCAGGACTGGATCGAGCGCTACCTGGCCGAGGCCCGCGCGGCGATCCTGGGCGGGCAGCGCAGCGACGCGCTGTTCGTCACCGCCCGCGGTGGCGCGATGACGCGGCAGATGTTCTGGATCCTGGTCAAGCGCCATGCCGCCGCCGCCGGCATCACCGCGCCGCTGTCGCCGCACACCTTGCGCCACGCCTTCGCCACCCACCTGCTGAACCACGGTGCCGACCTGCGCGCGGTGCAGCTGCTGCTGGGCCACGCCGACATCGCCACCACCACGATCTACACCCACGTGGCGCGCGAGCGGCTGCGGGCGCTGCACGCCAGGCACCATCCGCGGGGCTGAGGAGCCGGCGTGGGCCGCGCTCAGGTGGCGCTGGGCGGTGGCTGAGCGCGGCTTGCGTGGGGCGTCGCCGCGTCGGCCAGGCGCTCACGTTGCCAGCGGCAAACCGCTGCCGGCGCGCCGTCGACGGCCAGCGCATCAAGCAGCGACAAGGCCTGGTTCG
>JAURXG010000424.1 GCA_030654555.1 Aquabacterium sp. | reverse complement strand
GGCATGGTGGTGGCGCCAGGGCCCGACAGGAAGGCCGACAGCACCACGTCGGCGAGCGAGATGGTGAAGGTGAGCAGCCAGGCCGACAGCAGCGACTGCGTGATCATCGGCAGCGTGATCAGCGTGAACACCTGCCAGGGGCGCGCGCCGAGGTCCATCGCCGCCTCTTCGAGCTGCGGGTTCAGGTCGAGCAGGCGGGCCTGCACCACCACCGTGGCGTAGGCCATGCCCAGCAGCAGGTGGCCCAGCCAGATGGTCAGCATGCCGCGCTCGGGGAATCCGATGGCCCGCTGGATCGACACCAGCATCAGCAGCAGCGACAGGCCCACCACCACCTCGGGCATCACCAGCGGCGCGTTGACCATGCCCGAGAAGGCCGTGCGGCCGGTGAAGCGCTTGTGCTTGACCAGCGCCACCGCCGCCATCGTGCCCAGCACCACCGAGCCGCAGGCGGTGAAGAAGGCGATGCGCAGGCTCAGCCACAGGCCGGCCAGCATCTCGTGGTCGTCGGGCAGCCCGGCATACCACTTGAGCGTGAAGCCGCGCCACACGTTGGGCAGCGGCGAGTCGTTGAACGAGAACACCACCAGCGCGACGATGGGCAGGTACAGGAAGGCGAAACCCAGCGCCAGCCAGCTGCGCGCGAACCCCTTGTTGAAGGCGGCTGCATTCATAGAGCGCCCTTCACGCTGCGCGTGGTCCCCCCGAGGGGGAGCGAGCGACTTCGGAGCGGCCGTGCGTCGCTCATCGTGCAGCTTCCTGTGCCTCGGCTTGGTATTTGTTGAACAACGCCAGCGGCACGATGATGAGCAGGATCATCACCACCGCCACCGCGCTGGCCATCGGCCAGTCGTTGTTGCTGAAGAACTCGTCCCACACCACGCGGCCGATCATCAGCGTCTCGGGGCCACCCAGCAGCTCGGGGATCACGAACTCGCCCACGCAGGGGATGAACACCAGCATGCTGCCGGCGATGATGCCGGCCTTGGACAGCGGCACGGTGATCTTCCAGAACGCGGTCCAGGGCGTGGCGCCCAGGTCGGCGGCGGCTTCCAGCAGGCGCAGGTCCATCTTGGCCAGGTTGCCGAACAGCGGCAGCACCATGAAGGGCAGGTAGCTGTAGGTCATGCCCAGCACCAGCGAAAACGGCGTGTGCATCAGCTTGCCCGGCGCCGAGATCATGCCCAGCCCCAGCAGCACCTGGTCGAGCCCCAGGCCGATGATCGCGTCGGCCACCCAGCCGTGTTCGCTGAGCAGGCCTTTCCAGGCATAGACGCGCAGCAGAAAACTCGTCCAGAACGGCAGCATCACCAGCAGCAGCAGCACCGGCTGCACGGTGGCCTTGGCACGCGCCATGAAATAGGCAAACGGGTAGCCGATGAACAGGCACAGCACCGTGGTGGCGGCCGCGTACTGCACGCTGGCCAGGTAGGTCTTGTAGT
>JAURXG010000417.1 GCA_030654555.1 Aquabacterium sp. | reverse complement strand
CGCATGTTCGACATGTTGATCGCGAACTCCTTGGTGTCGGCCGGGATCATCACCTCGTGCTCGGTCAGCACCCAAGAGCCGGTCTCGCGGTCCAGCGTGAACATCACCACGCCGTCGCCCACCGTCAGCACCAGCGTGGTCTGCGGGCCGTAGACGCAGTAGCCGGCGGCGGCCTGCTGCTTGCCGGGCTGCAGGAAGTCTTCTTCGCTGACGCCACGCTGGTTGGTCACCTTGCGCAGCACCGAGAAGATGGTGCCGATCGACACGTTGACGTCGATGTTGCTGCTGCCGTCCAGCGGGTCGAACAGCAGCAGGTACTCGCCCTGCGGGTAACGGTCGGGCACCAGGTGGATCGAGTCCATCTCCTCGCTGGCCATCGCCGCCAGGTGGCCGCCCCAGACGTTGGCCTCGATCAGCACCTCGTTGGCGATCACGTCGAGCTTCTTCTGCACCTCGCCCTGCACGTTCTCGGTGTCGGCCGAGCCCAGCACGTCGCCCAGCTCGCCCTTGTTGACCGAGATCGCGATGTGCTTGCAGGCACGGGCCACGGTCTCGATCAGCAGGCGCAGCGGCGGCGGGATCTGGCCGCGGTCACGTTGCTGTTCGACGAGGTACTGGGTGAGGCTGACGCGTTTCATGGCGGATCGGGGCTGGGTTTCAGGATTCGAGCGACTTGGTGACGATCTCGCGCACGTCGTCGCTGAGCTTGGTGCTGGCGGCCACGCGGGCCACGGCCTGGCGCGCGGCGCTGCGCCAGGGCTCGGCCAGCGCGCTCCAGCGGTCCATGGTGCGCGCCAGGCGCGAGGCCAGCTGCGGGTTGAAGGCATCCAGCTCCAGCACGCGGTCGGCCCAGAACACGTAGCCGGCCGCGTCACTGCGGTGGAAGGCCGCCGGGTTCTCGCGGCAGTAGCCGCTCAACAGCGCGCGGGCGCGGTTGGGGTTCTTCAACGAGAAATCGGGGTGCTGCATCAGTGCCTTGACGCGTGGCAGCACGCCCGGGCTGCCGTCCAGCGGCTCGCTGGCATTGGCCTGCAGGTTGAACCACTTGTCGATGACCAGGTCGTCGCCGGCGAACAGCGCGTGGAAACGCTGCAGCGCCGGGGCGGCCAGCGGCGAATGGCTGTCGACCAGGGCCACCAGCGCGCCGAAGCGGTCGGTCATCTGGGCCGCGTCCTTGAAGCGCTGGTAGGCGCGGCCGGGCCAGACCTCGTCGCCACGCGCCACGGCGTCCAGCACCAGCAGGCGCAGCGCGTGGTTGGCCATCGCGCGCCGGCCGGCCTGGGACGCGTCGGGGCGGTAGCCCTCGCGCACCTGGTTCGTCTCGAAGGCCCAGGCCCAGTCGTCGCGCAGCGCGGCGGCGAGTTGCCGGCGCATCTGCTCGCGCAGGCGGTGGATGCGCGGCGGGTTGACCTCGCTGCCCACCCGCTCGGCCACGTAGGCCTCGCTGGGCAGGGCCAGCACCACGTCCTTGAAGCCGGCGTCCAGCGCCGGATCACGCAGCACGCGGCGCATCGCCTCGACGTAGGCGCCGTCCAGCGGCGCCAGGTCGTCGCCGCCGGGCAGGGCGGCCAGCAACCGGTTCAGCGACAGGCGCTGGCCCGCCTCCCAGCGGTTGAAGGCGTCGGCGTCGTGCTGCAGCAGCACCAGCAGCGCCGCGTCGTCCAGGCCGTCGTCCAGGTGCGCCGGCGCCGACAGGCCACGCAGCAGCGAGGGCACGGGCGCGGTCTCGACGTTGACGAAGGTGAAGGTCTGCTCGGCGTCGGTCAGCACCAGCACGCGCTCGGTGCCGGGCGCCTGGGCCTCGCCCTCGAGCTTGAGCGGCAGCGCGCGGCCATCGTTGGCGGCCACCAGGCCCATCAGCACCGGCATCACGCAGGGCAGCTTGTTCGGCTGGCCGGCCGAGGGCTGCGCGCTCTGGGTCAGCGTCAGCGTGTAGCGGCAGGCCTCGGCGTTGTAGTGGCCACGGGCCGTGAGCGTGGGCGTGCCGGCCTGCGCGTACCAGCGCTTGAAGGGGGCCAGGTGCTGCGCCAGCGCGCTGTCGGGGCTGGCATCGGCGATGGCCTGGGCGAAGTCGTCGCAGGTCACGGCCTGGCCGTCGTGGCGCTGGAAGTACAGGTCCATGCCGCGGCGAAAGCCGTCGCGCCCGACCAGCGTGGCCATCATGCGCACCACCTCGGCGCCCTTCTCGTAGACCGTGGGGGTGTAGAAGTTGTTGATCTCCGAGTAGCTGTCGGGCCGCACCGGGTGCGCCATCGGGCCGGCGTCCTCGGGGAACTGCACCGCGCGCAGGCCGCGCACGTTGTCGATGCGCAGCACCGCGCGGGCCGACGCGCTGCCGGCCATGTCCATCGAGAACTCCTGGTCGCGGTAGACGGTCAGGCCTTCCTTCAGGCTGAGCTGGAACCAGTCGCGGCAGGTGATCCGGTTGCCGGTCCAGTTGTGGAAGTACTCGTGGGCGACCACGGCCTCGATGCGCTCGTAGTCCACGTCGGTGGCGGTGGCCGGGT
>JAURXG010000410.1 GCA_030654555.1 Aquabacterium sp. | reverse complement strand
GCGGCGCGGCGGCGCGCCGCGGCGCCCACCAGCAGCAGGCCCATCGCCATCAGGCCATAGGTGGCCGGCTCGGGCACGACCTGGGCGAACACCGCGCCGGCAATCGCGCCGTGCATCTTGGCGGTGGGATGGATGCCGTCCCAGAACAGGGCGGTGTCGCAGTCGACGCCACCGCCCACCACGCCGCAGGCGTCGGTCACGTTGGCGAAACCGAACGCACCGGGGTTCATCACCGCACCCGACAGGAAGCTGTAGGCGTCGAACATCTGCACCCCGGCCTCGCCGGCCATGCGGTTGGCCAGGAAGCCGTTCATCACCCCGGACACGACCGCGCCCGCATAGGCCCCGGCTCCGCCCGGCACCGCCCTCGCGGCCGGCGTGACACCGATGTTCGGGGTGTTGACCACCAGGATGTGCTGCGCACCGGCCGCCTGCAGCTGGTCGACGATGTTGCCGATGCCCGCGGCGTAGGCCACGCCGGCGGCACCCGCGGTGGTGAACAGGTCGGCCCCGCCGCCGACGGCCAGTGCCGCATCGCGTGCATCGTTGGCGCCGCCCTGCACGATGTAGAGCGCACCGCCAGGCGCCGCGCCGCCGGTGGCGCCGAGGAAGTAGCCCAGCTGGGTGGTCAGCGTCGGTGTGGGCACGTCGGCGCCACTGACCCGCGCGCCGCCAAAGGCGAAGTTGCTGCCGCCCAGGTAGAACGGATCGGCGGCCAGCCCCAGCATGCCGGCCAGCTGCGTGGTCCAGGCGAAGCCGTTGCTGAAGGTGCCATAGGGTGCGTAGGCCAGCGACGGCACGAAGCTGTTGCCGTCGGGCAGCGGCGAGAACATGCCCGTGGCCGCGGCCTCGTTGCCGCTGTCGGAAATGCTGTCGCCGATGACGAACAGGCCGGTGTAGGCCTGTGCCGGTGCAGCCGCCAGGCCGGCGACAGCCAGCGCCAGGATCGAGAGCAGATGGGTAACGGGCTGGGACTTCATGGCAATTCTCCGGAGATGGGACGCACTGGTCCGCCCGTCGGGTGCCGCGGGCGGAAAGCGCGAAGTTTGTCCCCGCGAGCGGCGCCGTGCATGCGTCCGATCAATCCCGATCGCCCAACCCCCCTTGGATTGGGGGTGGGTGCACCCCGACGGTTCAGCCCGCCCGCATCGCCCCCAGCACCTGCTGCGATCCCGCCGCGATCAGCCGGGCATCCGAGCTGACGGTGACGAAGCGGTAGCCCAGCGCCTGCCGCGCCAGGGCCTGCGCCGGCGTGCCGTTGTGGATGCCGCAGCGCACGCCATGCGCCTGGGCCCGCTCGGCGATGTGGGCGATGGCCTGGGCCGCCAGTGGATCCACGTCGTCGATCACCGGCCGGCAGCCCAGCGACAGCGACAGGTCGGACGGCCCGACGTAGATCGCATCGAGCCCCTCCACCGACAGGATGGCGTCCAGGTTGTCCAGCGCCTGCGCGGTCTCGATCATCGCGAAGGCCACCACCGTGCGGTTGGCATGCTGGGGGTAGTCGGCGCCACCGTAGTACAGCGCGCGCACCGGGCCGAAGCTGCGCGTGCCCTGCGGCGCGTAGCGCATGTAGCTGAGGAACCGGGCGGCATCGTCGCGGGTGTTGACCATCGGGCAGATCACGCCGTAGGCGCCGGCGTCCAGCGCCTTCATCACGCTGCCCGGCTCCAGCCAGGGCACGCGCACGAGGGGCACGGTGCTGGTGGTGGAGATCGCCTGCAGCATCGTCACCATCTGGGCGTAGTCGATCACGCCGTGCTGCAGGTCGATGGTCAGCGTGTCCCAGCCCTGGTGGGCCATCACCTCGGCCGAGAAGCTGTTGGGAATGGCCAGCCAGCCGTTGATCGCGGTCTGGTCGGCGGCCCACAGGGTGCGCAGGCGGTTGTCTCTCATGGGGGTCTCCTGGTGTTGAAGCGCCGCGGCCGGCCATCCACGCGGCAGGCACGGCGTGGCTTAGAGTGTGACATCGGCCCCCCCCCACCCCGACGGCCGCCCTGGCCTGCACGCAAGATCCCCCCGCGCCAACCACCATGACCCCACCCGACGCCCCCATCACGCCGCACTTCAAGCGCCTGCTGCTGACCGGCGCCGCCGGTGCGCTGGGCCAGTTGCTGCGCCCGCGCCTGACGGCCCATTGCGACGCGCTGCGCCTGTCCGACATCGCCCCGCTGGGCGAGGCCGGCCCGGGCGAGGAACTGGTGCCGGCCGCGCTGGAGGACGCCGACGCGGTGCACGCGCTGCTGGCCGGCGTGGAGGCGGTGGTGCACCTGGGCGGCGTGGCCACCGAGCAGCCCTGGGCGCCGATCCTGCAGGCCAACATCATCGGCGTCTACCACCTCTACGAGGCGGCGCGCAGGCAGGGCGTCAGGCGCATCGTCTTCGCCAGCAGCAACCACGTCAACGGCTTCTACCGCCAGGACGAGGTGATCGACACCCGCGCGCCGGTGCGCCCCGACGGGCTGTACGGCGTGAGCAAGGCCTTCGGCGAGAACCTCTCGCGGCTGTACTTCGACCGCTACGGCATCGAGACGGTGTGCGTGCGCATCGGCTCGTGCTTTCCCGAACCCAAGGACCGGCGCATGCTGGCCACCTGGCTCAGCGCCGACGACCTCGAGCGCCTGGTGGTCGCCTGCCTCAGCGCGCCGGTGGCCGGCCACACGGTGATCTACGGTCTGTCCGACAACACCGGCAGCTGGTGGGACAACCGGCTGGCCGCGCACCTGGGCTACCGCCCGCGCGACAGCAGCGAGCCGTTCCGCGCCGCCGCGTTGGCGCGCCAGCCGGTGCTCGACACCACCGATCCGGTGGTGGTCTTCCAAGGCGGCGGCTTCGTCAGGATCGGGCCGTTCGAATGACCCAAACAGGCTGGCGCTGCCGCCCGCCTTCCACCCCTTCCACCCCATTCACCACCGACCGCGCCGTCCTGGCGATGATCCGATGAGCACCCTGCAATTCCAGGTCCGCAAGGACGCGCTGGCCACCACCCGCCTGCTGCACACCGCCGACGCGCCGCTGGCCGCGGGCCAGGTGCGCGTGGCCATAGCCCACTTCGCGCTGACCAGCAACAACATCACCTACGCCGCGTTCGGCGAGGCGATGAACTACTGGCAGTTCTTCCCGGTGGCCCCCGATGCCGACGGCACGGCCTGGGGCTGCATTCCGGTGTGGGGCTTCGGCGTGGTGGTGCAGTCGCTGCATCCCGGCGTGGCGGTCGGCGAGCGGCTGTACGGCTACTGGCCGATGGCCTCGCAGGCCGTGCTGCAGCCGGCCAGGCTGTCGCCCGGCAGCTTCAGCGACGGTGCGCCGCACCGCGCCGCGCTGCACGCGGTCTACAACCAGTACCAGCGCTGCAGCGCCGACCCGTTCTACACCGCCGACACCGAGCCGCAGCAGGCGCTGTTGCGCCCGCTGTTCCTCACCGCCTGGCTGATCGACGACTTCCTGGCCGACAACGCCTTCTTCGGCACGACGGCCGGTGCCAATGCGGACCACCCGCGCGGCGTGATGCTGCTGTCGTCGGCCAGCAGCAAGACGGCCTATGCCACCGCCGCGCAACTGGCCCGGCGGCCCGAGGTGGAGGTGGTGGGCCTGACCTCGCCGGCCAACGTGGCCTTCTGCGAAAGCCTGGGCGTCTACAGCCGCGTGCTCACCTACGACCAACTCGACAGCCTGGCGGCCGACACGCCCTGCGTGTACGTCGACTTCGCCGGCAACGGCGGCCTGCGCCAGGCGATCCACAGCCGTTTCACCCAGCTGGCCTACAGCTGCTCGATCGGTGGCACGCATGTGGAGCAGTTGGCCGGCGCCCGCGACCTGCCCGGCCCCAAGGCCACGCTGTTCTTCGCGCCGGCGAAGGTCAAGAAGCGCAGCGCCGACTGGGGCTCGGCCGAATTCAGCCAGCGGCTGGTGAGCGCCTGGCACGGCTTTCGCGCCCAGGTGAGC
>JAURXG010000409.1 GCA_030654555.1 Aquabacterium sp. | reverse complement strand
ACCGCCAGCCCCGCGGAGGCCGCCATCGCATAGGTCTTCGGGTAGGCCAGCGGCGAGAACAGCCTGCCCTCCTGCGCCTCCAGCGTGAACACCGGGATGAAGCTCAGCGTGATGATCAGCAGCGAGAAGAACAGCGCTGGGCCGACCTCGACCGCGGCATCGCCCACCACGCGCCACTGCGCTTCTCCCTTCAGGTCCTCGCCCGGGTGGTCGTGCCGCCAAGCCTCGATGTGCTTGTGCGCGTTCTCGATCATCACCACCGCCGCATCGACCATCGCGCCGATGGCAATCGCGATGCCACCGAGCGACATCACGTTCGCATTGACACCCTGGTAGTGCATGACGATGAAACTCGCCAGGATGCCCAGCGGCAACGTGACGATGGCCACAAATGCCGAGCGCAAATGGAACAGGAACACCACGCAGACCAGCGCCACGACGATGAACTCCTCGATCAGCTTGTGGCTCAGGTTCTCCACGGCGCGCTCGATGAGGCTGGAGCGGTCGTAGGTCGGCACGATCTCCACGCCCTTCGGCAGGCTGGCCTGCAGCGACGCGATCTTGGCCTTCACGGCTGCAATCGTCTCCAGCGCGTTCTTGCCCGAGCGCATCACGATCACGCCGCCGGTGGCTTCGCCTTCGCCGTCGAGTTCGCCGATGCCGCGCCGCATCTCGGGCCCCACCTGGACGCGCGCGACGTCACCCAGGCGCACGCTGACGCCGGCGTCGGTGGCATTCAGCGGAATCTTGCGGAAATCGTCCAGCGTTGCCAGCAGGCCCGAGGCGCGCACGACGTACTCGGCCTCGCCGAGTTCCAGCACGGAGCCGCCGGCCTCCTGATTGGCGTTGCGGATCGCATCGATCACCGCGCCGTGCGACACGTTGTAGGCCGCCAGCTTGTCCGGGTCGAGCAGCACCTGGTACTGGCGCACCATGCCGCCTACCGAGGCGACCTCGGCGACGTTGGCCACGGTCTTCAGCTCGTACTTCAGGAACCAGTCCTGCAGCGCGCGCAGCTGTCCGGCGTCCATCGTGCCGCTGCGATCCACCAGCGCGTACTGGTAGATCCAGCCCACGCCGGTCGCATCCGGCCCAAGCGCCGGCTTCGCGGCGGCGGGGAGCCGCCCTTGCACCTGGTTCAGGTACTCCAGCACCCGCGAGCGCGCCCAGTAGGGGTCGGTACCGTCGTCGAACAGCACGTAGACGAAGCTGTCGCCGAAGAACGAGTAGCCACGGACGGTCTTCGCCCCCGGCACGGAGAGCATGGTGGTGGTCAGCGGATAGGTGACCTGGT
>JAURXG010000408.1 GCA_030654555.1 Aquabacterium sp. | reverse complement strand
GGGAATCGAACCCGCGTCCGTAGTCGAGTGATCTACGCATGCCACAATCTAGTGTCCCAAGTGGGATGTCAGTTCGGCGCCAGTTCGGGTAGAAGTCTCTTTCTAAGTCAATCACTTGCATGGTGAGTTGGGTAGGGTGGTGATTCCCCCCGGCTCCACCATATTGACAAGCCCCGACGATGCCGTGAAAGCGGCCCGTCGGGGCTTTTTCTTGGGGATGGCGCATCCCGGCGGGGGCTACCATGGGTTTTTGGCCTGTCTTGCCGACTGGTAGCCACGCATGAGTTCCACCGTTCCCCGCCAACGCTCCGGCGCCGCTGATGCCAACGCGGCGGCCGCTGCGGCACGCCCGCGTGGGCGGCTGGACTGGCACCAGCTGCTCGGCTGGCTGCGCGACGACGGCTTGGTCAGTGCCGACGATGCGCAGCGGGTGATCAAGCGCTTTGGCGCCGGCTCGTCCAGCCTGCATGCGCTGGTGCGCCTGGGTGGCGCCGGGCTGCAGCACGATGGCCGCCTGCTGGACTGCGAGGCCCTGACCGAGTGGCTGGCCAAGCGGGTGCAGCTGCCCTACCTGCGTATCGACCCGCTGAAGGTCGACGTGGGCCGCGTCGCCGAGGTGATGAGCCTGCAGTACGCCGAGATGCGCAAGGTGCTGCCCGTCAACGTCGGCACCGATCTGGTGACCGTGGCCACCAGCGAGCCCTTCGACACCGGCTGGCTGCCGGAGATCGAATCGCACAGCCGGCGCCGGGTCAAGCTGGTGCTGGCCAACCCCGAGGACGTGGCCCGCTACACCACCGAGTTCTACAGCCTGGCGCGCTCGGTGCGGCAGGCGCAGAAGAGCGGCGAGACGTCGTCGACCGCCAGCTTCGAGCAGCTGGTCGAGCTGGGCAAGACCAACAAGCAGCTCGACGCCAACGACCAGGGCGTGGTGCAGGTGGTGGATTGGCTGTGGCAGTACGCCTTCGACCAGCGTGCCAGCGACATCCACCTCGAGCCGCGGCGCGAGATGGGTGCGATCCGCTTCCGCATCGACGGCGTGCTGCACACCGTCTACCAGGTGCCGCTGGCGGT
>JAURXG010000385.1 GCA_030654555.1 Aquabacterium sp. | reverse complement strand
ACGCACCGAGTTGCGCAGCACCGACCGCATCGTCGTGCGCACCTTCGACCTGCTGGACTACACGCCCGGCAACGACGCCGCCGCCATCGGCGGCAACGACCTGGTCAAGGCCGAGGACGGTGACGACATCGTGCACGGCGGGCGTGGCAACGACGTGCTCTACGGCGACGGCTGGGACGACGACCTCTACGGCGGCACCGGCAGCGACCGGCTGTTCGGCGGCAGCGGCGAGGACGGCCTGCTCGGCGACGATGGCCGCCTCAGCACCAGCCGCAACGGCGTGGCCGAGCCGCTGTACGGCATCGTTGCCAGCACCGAGCACCTGATCGAGCTGCCCGGCCCGTTCACCGGCGCCTGGGTCGACCTGAACGGCTACCTGAAGAAGACCGTCAACCTGCTGGCCTGGGAGCAGCAGGGCGGCGACGACACCGTCTACGGCGGGCTGGGCGACGACTTCATCCACGGCGGCGACGGCAACGACGCGCTGTCGGGTGCCGAGGCGCTGCCGCCCTTCTTCGACGACGTGCGCGCCGCCACCGCGGCACCGTTCCAGTACGACACCGTCACGCGCAAGCTCGACTTCTACGACGCCGACGCACCGATGCTGAAGGTGGCCGGCTTCCTGCTGAACTTCGAGGCCTTCGACCGCGGCGTCCTGATCGAGGACGGCAAGGACTGGATCTTCGGCGACGGTGGCCACGACGCGCTGTTCGGCGGCACCGGCCACGACCGGCTGTTCGGCGGCCTGGGCGACGACTACCACCAGCTCGACGACAACCTCGACACCAACGGCGGCCTCAACGACGTGCCCGACGACGCCACCGAGGTGCAGACCACCGGCGGCACGGGCGACTTCGCCTACGGCGGCGGCGGGCTGGACGTGCTGATCGCCAACAGTGGCCACGACCGCATGTTCGACTGGACCGGCGAGTTCAACAGCTTCGTCGTGCCGTTTGCCCGCTTCGGTGCGCCCACCATCAACCGCTTGCTCGCGCCGCACACGCTGCAGTTCATCACCGACCTGGCCACCGCCGGCGGCGCCGACCGCTCGCTGACCGAGCCGCATGGCGAGATCGGCCTGGTGACGCAGCACGACCCCGAGTGGAATCAGCAGCATGGCGCCCCGCGCGATCCGCAGCCCGGCAACGGCCATGCCCGCTACGACGACAGCGGCGGCAAGGAAGACGACCGCACGCTCGCCCCGTTGCAGACCGAGCATGGCAGCACGCCCAGCGGCGGTGTGCCTGGCGTGCCCGACAGCGCGGTGATCCGCATCGAGAACGCGATCAACGCCGCCAACCCGCTGCTGCCGACAGCGGCCGAGGACGCCGACCTGCCGCTCGGCCCGGGCTTGCCGGCCGGCTCGTCGCTGACGCTGACCTACCTGGTCAGCAATGACAGCCCGGACGGCCTGGCGATCGGCGACGTGTTGGTGCTCGACGATGCCGGCACGCCGGCCGACCTGAGCGACGACTTCGCACCCCGCTATGTCAGCGGCGACGACGGCGACCAGTTGCTGGAAATCGGCGAGGTCTGGCTCTACGCCGCGCCCGCCGGCGTGCAGGCCAAGGCCGGTCCGCAGCGGCACCTGGCCAGCGTGATCGGCACCTCGGCCGCCGGCAACCCGGTGAGCGACGACGACCTGGCCTACTACAACGGCAACGGCGTCAGCGCGCCGGCGATCCGCCTCGAGAAGGCCATCAATGCGCTCGACCCGATGCAGCCCACCGCGGCCGAGGACGCCGACAGCGCCCCCGGCCCGACGCTGCTGGTCGGCACGCCCATCACCTGGACTTACCAGGTGTTCAACGACGGGGCCGAGGCGCTCCAGCTCGGCGCCCTCGTCGACGATGCCGGCACGCCCGGCGTGACGGGTGACGACTTCACGCCGGCGGCCGTCACGGTCACGGTCGGTGGCTCGGTCTTCAACATCGGCGATGCCGACCGCGACCACCTGCTCGACATCGGCGAAGCCTGGCGCTTCACCTCGGCCGGCACGTCGGCCGGCGGCTACCAGGCCGTGCTGGGGCCCTACGCCAACCTGGCCAACATCACGGCCACCGGCGCGACCAGCGGCACCGCCGTGCAGGACGACGATCCGGCCCATTACCTGGGTGTGCAGACGCCGCCGCCGCCGGCGGTGAGCGTGCGGCTGGAGAAGGCCGTCAACGCGGCCAACCCGCTGGCGCCGACGGCCTACGAGGACGCCGACTTCGCCACCGGTCCGATCCTGACGGTGGGCAGCACGGTGGTCTGGACCTACCAGGTCATCAACACCGGCAGCACGGCCTTCGCGGTCGCGACGCTGCGCGACGACGCCGGCACACCGGCGCTGAGCACCGACGACTTCACGCCCGCGGCGGTGCTGGCCACCGGCACCCCGTTCAACGTCGGCGACCTCGACCGCGACAACCTGGTCGATGCCAACGAGGCCTGGCTGTACCGCGCCAGCGGCACGGTGGCCGCAGGCCAGTACGTCAACAACGGCGTGGTCACCGTGCGTGACCCGGCCAGCGTGGCCACGGCCAGCGCCAGCGACCCCGCCTACCATTACGGCAGCCAGGCGGGCCTGCAGGTGGTCAAGGCGGTCAACGCCACCAAGCCGCTGGCCCCCACCGTGGCCGAGGATGCCAACAGCCCGGCCACGCCGGTGGTGCTGGCCGCCGGTTCGACGGTGGTCTTCAGCTATGCGGTGCGCAACACCGGCACCGATGCGCTGGCCACCGTGACGCTGGTCGACGACAACGGCACGATCGGTGTCACGGGGGACGACTTCGTGCCCGCGCCGGTCACCATCACCGCCGGCGGCCAGGTCTACAACACCGGCGACGGCAACAAGAACGGCCTGCTCGATCGCACCGAAACCTGGCTCTACAGCGCCAGCCGCAGCGTCGGTGCGGGGGCGTACACGAATTACGCCACGGCCAGTGGTACCAACGTCCGCACGCAGGGACTGGTGCGCGACGACGACCCGGCCAACCTGTTCGGCGCGGTGGTGGGCATCGACCTCGAAAAAGCGATCAACGCCGTCGACCCGCTGCACCCGACCGCCGCCGAAGACGCCGATCAGCCGCTGTTCCCGGTGATGCTGAACCTGGGCACGGCGGTCACCTTCACCTACCTGCTGTCGAACACCGGCAACGGTGCGGTGACGGTGAACGCGTTGACCGACGACGCCGGCACGCCGGGCACGACCAGCGACGACTTCAGCCCGGCCCCGGTGCTCAGCGCCGGCTTCAACATCGGCGACCTCGATCACGACAAGCTGCTCGATGTCGGCGAAGTCTGGCGCTTCACCTCGGTGGGCACCAGCGCCGGCGGCGCCACCGCCGAGGCGGGCCTGCACACCAACACCGCCACGGCCACGGGCACCGACGGGCGCACCGGGCGCACCGCGACCGATGTCGACACCGCCAGTTACTTCGGCCAGGCCGGCGCGGTGCGGGTGGAGAAGGCGATCAACGCCGAGCATCCCAGCGCGCCCACGCGCTACGAGGATGCCGACGTGGCCACCGGCCCGGTGCTGGCCGTGGGCACGCCCACGGTCTGGACCTACCAGGTCTTCAACCAGTCGGGCATTGCGCTCGACATCGTCGACCTGGTCGACTCCGACGGCTTCTCGCCGGTGTATGTCAGTGGTGACACCAACCCCGACGGCCGCCTCGATCCCGAGGAGGTGTGGCTGTTCACCTCGGCCGGTGTGACCGGCGCGCCCACCGCGGCGCTGGCCGGCCAGCATGCCAACACCGTCACCGTGACGGCCGATGGCGGCGGCGTGCGCCACACCGACGATGACCCGGCGCACTACTTCGGCACCACCGTCACGGCGACCACCGGCATCCGCATCGTCAAGGCCATCAACGCCCTCGATCCCGAGCACCCGACGGTGCAGGAGGACGCCAACGACGCGCTCGATCCGGTGGTGCTGATCCAGGGCGCGGTGCCGGCCTACAGCTTCCTGGTCACCAACCTCGGCACCCATGCGCTGAAGGACATCGTGCTCACCGACGATGCGGCCACCGACCGGCCGGGCGACGACTTCCGGCCGGTGCCGGTGCAACGCGGCGCGAACATCGCCGGCGACACCGACAAGGACGGCCTGCTCGATCCGGGCGAGACCTGGCTCTACACCTCGGCCGGGGTCTACACGATCGCGCCGGTGTCGGGGGCCTACGTCAACGTGGCGCAGGTGAGTGGCAAGGACGTGATCACGGGCACCACCGTGCACGACGACGACGTGGCCCACTTCGTGGTGGCGCTGCCGGCGCACACCATGGGACGCATGACCGGTGGCGGCATCATCTTCACCGACGACGGCATGCGCGTGACGCACGGCTTCGAGCTGCATTGCGATGTCGACATCGGGCCGAACAACCTCGAGGTCAACTTCGACAAGAACAGCTTCCACCTCGAGGCCGTCACCGCGATGGCCTGCTACGACGATCCGCGGCTCGACCCGCTGCCGCGTCCGGCGCCGTTCGACACGCTGATCGGCGAGGGTGTCGGCCGCTTCAACAACAAGGCGGGCTACACGATCCGCTTCACGCTCACCGACAACGGCGAGCCCGGCAACACCGACTTCGCCCAGTTCGAGATCCGCGATCCGCAGGGCCGGCTGGTGCTGTTCGTCGCCGGCAACCTGCACAACGGCAACCAGCAGGCCCATCCCGAGAACAAGACCGCTGCGTTGCTGCAGGCGGCCGCGGCGCCGGTCGAGACGGTCGGCGCGGTACCGACGCTGCAAGCCGCCCAGCTGGCCGCGGTGGTGGCGCAGGCGCGGCACGAGTGGGTCGACGCGGGTGTGGGCGCCGCGCTGCTGGCTCAGCTCGATGCCGTGCAGGTGCGCATCGCCGACCTGCCAGGTTTGACGCTGGGCCAGGCCGAGGGCGGGCTGATCACGCTCGACCGCGACGCCGCCGGCTGGGGCTGGTTTGTCGACCGCATGCCGCAGGACGACCGCGAATTTGCGCTGGGCGCGCAGGGCCTGGTCGCCACGGCCGGCCCGGCCGCCGGCCGCATGGACCTGCTCAGCGTGCTGACCCACGAACTGGGTCATGTGCTGGGCCTGGGCCATGGTGACGACGGTGTCATGGGCCAGAGCCTGCAAGCCGGCCACCGCAGCACGGCGGCCGGCGAGGCTGCCAGCGGCGGCGTCGACCTCGCCGCGCTGACGACGCCGAGCGCAGCGACGGCGCCGGCCGCTGCACCGGTGTTCAGCATCGACTGGTCGGCCTCGTCGCTGCGCGAGATCGCAGCGCCGGTCACGGTGGCCCGCGCCAAGCCCCTGAACTGGCAGGACCGCTTCGTCAGCCACCTCGGGGCGACGCCACAACGCCTGGACCCCAACGCGTCGCTGCGCCTGCACCTGGACGTGGCGCCGCGGGTGTCGGCCAAGCCCGGTGTGGTGGGTGATTGAAACGGCGCCGAGACGCGCCCGCGGCGCCGCCCTGGCGGTCGCCGTGGGCGCGGCTTCGGCCGCGGTTCATCATCCCCCCGATGCGGGGCCCAGGTTTTCTCCAAGGCAGGCAGGGCGCCAGTCCGCTACCCTGCCACCTGCTGCCGAGTGGCGTGACCGCCATCCGCCCCTTGACCCCACCCGAGAGAGCCCATGAGCAAGCAACTGCTGATCTATGAAACCGCCGTGCCCGTGTCGGCCGCGCGCCATGCCGACCTCAGCCTGGAGCCCAGCGGCGACTACGCGTTCTCGGCCGGCGTCAACGCCGTGCCGCTGATGGCGGTGGAATTCCTGCGCGCGGCGGTCGAATACGCCATCGTCTTCACGGTGGCCGGCGACGAGGTGACGCCCGCCGTGGTGCTGGGCGTGCGCGGCGACCAGAACCTCTACCTCGCCCCCGACGGTCAATGGCGGGCCAAGTACGTGCCGGCCTTCATCCGCCGCTACCCCTTCGTGTTCTCGCGCAGTGGCGACGGCAAGACGCTGACGCTGTGCATCGACGAGAAGCACCCCGGCGTCAATCGCGAGGGCCGTGGCGAGCGCCTGTTCGGCGACGACGCCAAGCCCACGCCCTATGTCGAGCGGGTGCTGAAGTTCCTGCAGGAGTACCAGTCGCAGTTCGAGCGCACCCGCCAGTTCGGCCGCAAGGTGCACGAACTGGGCCTGCTCGAGCCGATGCAGGCACAGGTGACCACGCCCTCGGGCGAGAAGCTCTCGCTCAACGGCTTCCATGGCGTCAGCCGCGAGAAGCTGCGCGCGCTCAGCGGCGACGCGCTGGCCAGCCTGGCGCGCACCGACGAGCTGGAACTGCTCTACCTGCAGCTGCACTCGATGCGCAACTTCGTCGAGGTCAAGGACCGGCTGCTGGGCAGCCTCGCCGACGACGAAGCGCCGGCTGCGGCGGCGGCCACGGCAGACACCGCGCAGTGATGCCGGTCCGGGGCCGGCGGCGCGGGCCGCGGCACGGTGCACCCACCTGATCGGCGGCACGCCCCATGCAGAACACCGCACCGGTCTATTCGATCGCCGACGAGCAGCGCGCGCGCAGCGAGTCGGCGGCCTGGGCGCGCTTCACCGCGCCGGGTGACGCCGCCGAGCTGTACGCCGCCTGGCTGGCGCTGCTGGCCACCCGCATCCAGCGCTCGCGCGCCGCGCTGCTGCTGACCCGCGAAAGCGTCGATGGCGCCTTCAGCGTGGCCGCGGTCTGGCCCGATGCGCGGCGCGACCTGCAATACCTCTCGCCGGTGGCGCAACGTGCGCTGCAGGCGCGCGAAGGCGTGGTCGCCGCACCGGGCGGCGAGAGCCCGCCCGGCGTCGACGGCCTGGCCCATGTCGGCTACCCGATCGAGGTGGCCGGCGAACTGTGCGGCGCGGTGGTCTTCGACCTCGGCCCGGGGCCGCTGGCCGAACTGCAGACCGCGCTGCGCGACATCCACTGGGCGGCCGCCTGGCTGACCGACCACTTCCGCCAGCAGGCCCTGGCCGCGCGCGAGGCCGAACTGGCGCGCATCGCGCTGTTCAACGAGGCCATGGCCACGGCGATGCAGCACGACCAGCTGCAGCCGTCGGCGCTGGCGGTGGCCAACGAGCTGGCGCAGCGCCTGCGCTGCGACCGGGTCTCGGTGGGCTTCGAGGCCGCGGGGCAGGTCACGCCACTGGTGATGTCGAACACCGCCACCTTCGACCAGCGCTCCGACCTGGTGCGCTGGATCGGCGAGGCGATGGACGAGGTGCTCGATCTGGGCGTGCCCGTGCAGGTGCCGGTGCCGGCCGACGAGCCGCTGGGCGCGCTGGCCCATGCCGACAGCGCGCGCCAGCTGGGTGTTGTGGCGATGCTGTCGGTGCCGGTGCGCGAGCAGGGCCAGACCATCGGCGTGCTGACGCTGGAGCGCATCACCGGGCCCGCCTTCGATGAACCCGAAGCCCGGCAGGCCGCTGCACTGGGCGTGCTGCTGGGGCCGTACTGGGGCCTGCAGCGGGCCCATCAACGGGGCGCGCTGGCGCGCCTGCGTGAATCAGCCAACGGGGCGATGCGCGAGCTGACCGGCCCGCAGCATCCGGGGCTCAAGCTGGCTGCGGTGTTGGCGCTGGCGGCGCTGGCCTTCATCGGGCTGTGGCAGACCGACCACCGCATCTCGGCGCGCACGGTGGTCGAGGGCTCGACCCAGATCGCCGCGGTGGCGCCGTTCGACGGCTTCGTCGCCGAAGGCCTGGTGCGCGCTGGCGACACCGTGCGCAAGGGCCAGCCGCTGGCGCGCCTGGACGACCGCGACCTGCGGCTCGAACGCTCGCGCTGGTCGGCCGAGCGTGAGCAGCTGCAGCGCCGCTGGCAGGTGGCGCAGTCGCAGGCCGACCGCGCCGCGATGGGCGTGCTGGCCGCGCAGGTCAACCAGGCCGAGGCGCAACTGGCATTGGCCGAGGAGCGCCTGACCCGCACCACGCTGGTCGCCCCGTTCGACGGCGTGGTGGTCTCGGGCGACCTGAGCCAGCAGATCGGCTCGCCGCTGCAGACCGGGCAGACGCTGTTCGAGGTGGCGCCGCTGCAGGGTTTCCGGGTGATGATGCAGGTGGCCGACCGCGACATCGCCGGCCTGGCGCTGGGCCAGCGCGGCGAGCTGGTGCTCTCGGGCCTGCCCGACCGCCAGCTGCCGATCGCCGTCAAGCGCATCACGCCGGTGTCCACCCAGCAGGACGGCCAGAACGTTTTTGCGGTCGAGGCGACGATCGACGGCGCCGCGGTGGCCGCGCTGCGTCCCGGCATGCAGGGCATCGCCAAGGTGGTGGTGGGCCAGCGCAGCCTGCTGTGGATCTGGACACACGGCGGGGTCGACTGGCTGCGCCTGACGCTGTGGAACTGGTCGCCCTGAGGGCGCGCCGCGGCCATGGCCCTGCTCGACGCCCCGCTGGAAAGCAGCCTCTGGTACCGCGTGGCCGAGCTGCGGCCGCGCCTGGTGGCGCGCGCCCGGCTGCACCGCCACCGCTACCGCGACCGGGTCTGGTACCTGCTGCAAGACCCGGCGTCGGGCCGGGTGCACCGCTTCACGCCGGCGGCGCGGCTGGTGCTGGCGGCGATGGACGGGCAGCGCAGCGTGCGTGATCTCTGGGCCATCGCCAGCGCCAAGCTGGGTGACGAGGCGCCGACCCAGGACGAGCTGATCCAGCTGCTGGGCCAGTTGCACGGCGCCGACCTGCTGGCCACCGACGTGCCGCCCGACGCGCTGGAGCTGTTCGACCGCGGCCAGGGCGAGGCCCGCGCCAAGCGCCGCCGCTCCTGGGTCAACCCGATGGCGATCCGCATCCCGCTGTGGGACCCGGGCCGCTTTCTCGACCGGCATGCGCCGGCCTGCCGCGCGCTGTGGAGCCGCGGTGCCGGCCTGCTGTGGCTGGCGGTGGTGCTGCCGGCGCTGCTGATGCTGCCCGCGCAGTGGGGCGAGCTGACCGGCAACCTGTCCGACCGCGTGCTGCAGGCCGACAACCTGCTGCTGATGGCGCTGGTCTTCCCGTTGATCAAGCTGGCCCACGAGTTGGGCCACGCCACCGCCACGCGCGCGGCCGGCGGCGAGGTGCACGACATGGGCGTGATGCTGCTGGTGCTGATGCCGGTGCCCTATGTCGACGCGTCGGCGGCCAACGTGCTGCGCTCACGCTGGCAGCGCGCCACCATCGGCGCGGCGGGCATGCTCGTCGAGCTGCTCATCGCCGCGCTGGCCTTCTACGCCTGGCTGCTGGTCGAGCCCGGCCTGGTGCGCGCCGTGTGCTTCAACGTCATCTTCATCGCCGGCATCTCCACGCTGGTGTTCAACGGCAACCCGCTGCTGCGCTACGACGCCTACTACATCCTGGCCGACCTGATCGAACTGCCCAACCTGGCCGCGCAGTCGGCGCGTTACTGGGGCTACCTGCTGCAGCGCCACCTGCTGCGGCTGCGCGACGTCGAATCGCCGGCACACACCCGCTCCGAGCGTGTCTGGTTCGCGAGCTACGGCCTGGCCTCGGCGATCTACCGGGTGTTCGTGTCGCTGGCGATCGCGCTGTTCATCGGCTCGCGCTTCTTCTTCATCGGCGTGGTGCTGGCGCTGTGGGCGCTGGTGATGATGACCGCCGCGCCGCTGTTCAAGGCCTTCAAGGCGCTGAGCGCGCTGCCCGAGGTGCGCGAGCGGCGCGGCCGCGTGATCGCCACCGTGGCCGCCAGCGTGGCCCTGCTGTTCGTGGCGGTGGCGGTGCTGCCGCTGCCCAACCGCACGGTGGCCCAGGGCGTGGTCTGGCTGCCCGAGCAGGCCATCGTGCGGGCGGGGGCGCCGGGCTTCTTCCGCCGCTTCGAAACGCCGCCCGACAGCCTGGTCGAGCCCGGCGCGGTGCTGGCGCGCAGCGTCGATCCGGCCCTCGACGCCGAGCTGCGGTTGCTGCAGGCGCGCGTCGACGAGCTCGAGGCCAGCTACGCGGTCGAGTTCGTCGCCGACCGCGCCCGCGCCGAGATCGTGCGCGAGCAGTGGCAGCATGCCCAGGCCACGCTGGCACGCGCGCAGCAGCGCGCGCAGGGCCTGCTGATCACCGCCGCCACCCGCGGGCGCTTCGTCGCGCCGCAGGCCAGCGACCTGCCGGGCCGCCACCTGCCGCAGGGGGCCGTGGTCGGCTACGTACTGGGCGACACACCGCCGGTGGTGCGGGCGGTGCTCGACCAGGGTGCGGTCGACGAGGTCACTTCGTCCACGCTGCGGGTCGAGGTACGGCGGGCCAGCGAGCTGGGCCAGGCCTGGCCCGGTCGTGTGGTGCGGCAGGTGCCGGCCGGGCGCGACGAGGTACCCAGCCAGGCGCTGACGCCCACGGGCGGCGGCCCCATCGCCACCGACCCGCGTGATCCCAAGGGCCTGCGCACGCTCGATCGGGTGTTCCAGCTCGATGTCGAGGTCGAAACGCTGGCCGGCCAGGTGCTGCGTTACGGCGAGCGGGTGCACCTGCGCTTCACGCACGAGCCGGCGCCGCTGGCCAGCCAGCTCTGGCCGGCGCTGCGGCGGCTGTTCCTGCGCCACTTCGATGTCTGAGCGGCATGCCTGATCACCATGTCTGAGGCCCTGCTGCTGCGGCTGAGCCCACGCGACCTGGCCAGCGGCCGGCCCTATGCCGAGCGTGACGAACGGCCACCGGCCTGGCACGACGAGCTGGCGCTGGGCCTGTGGCACGGCGGGCTGCGCCCGGCCTGGCGTCGCATCGGCGGCCACGCCGCCAGCGCGCGCCGCGTGGTGGCGCTGACGCGCGGCTTCGAGGCCGAGATGGCCGCGCTGGACGACGCCCAGCTGCGCCAGCGCGCCGCTGCGCTGCGCCACGAGCTGCGGCGCAGCGGCTTCGGTGCCGACGCGGTGGCACCGTTCTTCGCATTGGTGCGCGAGGTGGCCGCTCGCGTGCTCGGCAAGCGCCACTACGACAGCCAGGTGCATGCCGGCTGGCTGCTGCTGCATGGCGCGCTGGTGGAGATGGCCACCGGCGAGGGCAAGACCTTCGCCGCCACGCTGCCGGTGTGCGCCGCGGCGCTGGTCGGCCTGCCGGTGCACGTGGTCACCGTCAACGACTACCTTGCCGCGCGTGATGCCGAGGCGATGGGGCCGCTCTATGCCTTCTTCGGCCTGCGCTGCGGCGCCATCGTGCACGCGCTCACGCGCGAGCAGCGGCGCGGTGTCTACGCCGGCGACATCGCCTACTGCAGCAACAAGGAGCTCACCTTCGACTACCTGCGCGACCGCACCGCATTGGGCGACCGTGCCAGCCCGCTGCACCGGGCCATCGCGCCCGATGCCGGCCCCGGCGGGGCGGCGCCGGCCACCGTGCTGCGTGGATTGGCGTTCGCCATCGTCGACGAGGCCGACAGCGTGTTCATCGACGAGGCCCGCACACCGCTGATCCTGTCGGCCACGGTGGACGGCGGTGCGCGCAGCGGCCTGGTCGACTGGGCGCTGGCCTTCGCCGCGGCACTGCAGCCGGGGGCCGATTTCGAGGTCGAGCGCGCGCTGAAACGCGTGCGCCTGACCGACGCCGGCCGCGAGCGCATCGAGGCGGTGCTCGACGACGGCGCCGTGATGCCGGTGACTGCCGCGCTGCCCCTGGACGCCACGCGCCGCGGCTGCACCGAGGCGGTGACGCAGGCGCTGGCGGCGCTGTGGCTGTACCACCGCGACCAGCAGTACGTGGTGGCCGACGGCAAGGTGCAGATCGTCGACGAATCGACCGGCCGGGTGATGGCCGACCGCGCCTGGGAGCGCGGGCTGCACCAGACGATCGAGGCCAAGGAAGGGCTGGCGATCACCGGCGAGCGGGTGACGCTGGCACGCATCACCTACCAGCGCTTCTTCCGCCGCTACCTGCGCCTGGGCGGCATGACCGGCACCGCCACCGAGGTGGCCGCCGAGATCGGCCGGGTCTACGGGCTGCCGGTGTGGCGTGTGCCGCTGAACCGGCCATCGCAGGCGCGCCAGGCGCGGCCGCGCTGCCTGCGTGATGCCGAAGCCCGCTGGGCGGCCGTGGTCGACAGCGTGCGCGCGCAGGCGGTGGCCCAAGGCCGACCGGTGCTGGTGGGCACGCGCACGGTGCTGGCGTCCGAGCAGTTGTCGGCGCGGCTGGCGGCGGCCGGCATCGCCCATGTGGTGCTGAACGCCAAGTTCGACCGCGAGGAGGCCGAGATCATCGCCCGCGCGGGGGTGGCCGGCACGGTGACGGTGGCCACCAACATGGCCGGCCGCGGCACCGACATCGCGCTGGGCGAGGGCGTGGCCGCGCGCGGCGGGCTGCACGTGATCCTCAGCGAATACCACGAGTCGGCGCGCATCGACCGCCAGCTCTTCGGCCGCGCCGCGCGCCAGGGCGACCCGGGCAGCGGCGAGGCGATCGTCGCCATCGACGACGAGCTGTTCCGGGTGCACGCGCCGGTGCTCTGCGCGCTGGCACGGCGCCTGCTGGGCGGGCGGCCTGAACTGCCGGGGCCGCTGCTGTGGCTGCTGCGCCGGGTGGCGCAGAGCTCGGCCGAATCGCGCCACCGCGGCGCCCGCAAGGCCAGTCTCAAACACGACCGCCGACTGGCGGCCGTGCTGTCGTTTTCCGGGAGAGGTGAATGAACAATCGCCCTGTGATGGTCTTGATCGGGCTGGTCGCGGTGCAGGCTGCGGCGGTGGCCGCGACGGCCGACGAGGCGGGCTTCGAGTGCCTGCTCGAGCCCTGGCAGGTGATCGAGATCCGCACGCCGGTGGACGGCATCATCGGGTCGATCAGCGCCAGCCGCGGCGACACCATCAAGCGCGGCCAGCCGCTGGTCGAGCTGCAGTCGCAGAGCGAGCGCGTGGCGGTCGAGCTGGCGCGGCTGCGCACCAAGCTCGACGGCGCGGTGGTGGCCGCGCGCAACCGCATCGACTACGCCACCAAGCGCCAGGCCCGGCTGATCGACCTGGAAAAAGACAAGTTCATCTCGGCCCAGGCGCGCGACGAAGTCGATGCCGAGAAGCGGCTGGCCGAGGCCGAGCTGCAATCGGCGCTGGAGAACCGCGACCTCGCCAAGCTCGACCTGCAGCGCGCGCAGGAGCTGCTGGCGCTGCGCACGGTGGCCGCGCCGTTCACCGGCGTGGTGGTCGACCGCATGCTCAACGTGGGCGAACTGGCCGAGGCCGGCAGTGGCCGCAAGCCGGTGCTGAAGGTGGCGCAGATCGACCCGATGCGCGCCGACGTGGCCTTGCCGGCGGCGCTGTTCGGCCAGGTGAAGGCCGGCACCAAGGCCAGCGTGCGCGCCACCGTGGGGGGCGGCCGCTTCAACGCGGTGGTGCGCAGCGTCGACCGGGTGATCGACGCCGCCAGCGGCACCTTCGTCGTGCGGCTCGAAGTGCCCAACCCCGGCGACAAGGTGCCCGGTGGCTCACGCTGCGCGGCCAGCATCGACGGCGTGGCGCCGATGGCGCGGCCGCGACCCTGAGCGCGGGTTCGCCGGCGACCCGCCGGGCTTCAGGCCGCCAGCCACTGGCGGACTTCGGCCTGCGTCGGGATGCGCCCGCTGCAGACCAACTGCTCGTCGATCACCAGGCCCGGCGTCGACAGCAGGTCGTAGGCCATGATCGCCTGCAGGTCGGTCACCTTGACGAACGTGGCCTCGATGCCGGCGCCTGCAGCCGCTTCGCGCGCGACAGCCTCCAGCTTCTTGCAGTTGGCACAGCCCGATCCGAGGATCTTGACGGTCTTCATGGAGGTTCTCCAGGTTCATGCGGTTCAGGCGGTGCGGGGCGTCGACCGGCTCGACAACAACCGGGTGAGCAGCGCCACGAGCGCGCCGACGAAGGCGACCAGCCCGATCAGCACCCAGGCGCGGTTCATGCCGTCGACCCAGGCGCCGTAGGTCAGACCGGCCAGGATGCTGAACACGGCCACCAGGCCGACGTAGGTGAAGGTCTTGGGCCGGCCGATCACCGCGGCCACCATCAGGATGCTCTGCAGGCTCAACTCCGGGTCGGCCATCAGGTAGGCCAGCAGCGGGCCGCGGTGCATGCCCAGGTCGAGGAACATGTGCGCCACCGGCACTTCCACCAGCGTGGGGAAGTACATGAAGACGCCGAAGGCCACGGCCACCGCATTGCCCAGCAGGTCGTTGCGGCCGGCCAGGTGCTGAATCCAGGCGGGCTGGATCAGCTGCCGCGCCACGCCCACCAGGAACACGCCCACCACCAGCAGCACGAAGATCTGCTTGACGAAGCGCCACGACTCCCACAGCCAGGCGCGCCAGGCGTCGGGCGCCAGCCGGCGCGCCTGGTGCAGCACGGCCCACAGCGCCGCGCCGACCGCCAGCGCGCGGCCGGTGAGCGTCACCGCCAGGCCGTCGGTGCTGGGCGTCAGGCGCAGGGCCGCGACCAGCAGCGTGGCGGCGGTCAGGCCCAGCGCGGTCCAGGTCCAGCGGTTGGCGCCTTCGACGATGTTCTCCAGCCCCTGCCAGGCCGCCAGGCCGATCAGCAGCAGCAGCGCGATCAGCAGCGAGCCCTGCACGCTGACGCCTTCCTCGCCCTTGGCCGCGTCGAACGGCACCCACTGCGCCAGCGTGGCCTGCCAGGCCTCGGCCCCGGGCAGCGGCACGGTCACCGTGGCGACGCCGGCCGCCAGCCACGATGCCTTCAGCGTGCCGGCGATCAGCACCGCCACCAGCGACAACAGCACCCCGGTGGCCGCCGGGCCGATCTGTGCCTGCTGCGCGAACAGTGCGTCGGTCTGGGCGTCGTGGCGGGCATCGTCGCGCCAGAAGATCAAGGCCATCAGCAGGCCGATGCCCACGCCGAACAGCAGGCACAGCGCAAAGCGCGCGAAGGCGAACTCCGCCCCCAGGATGCTGCCGGTGTAGGCCAGCGCCAGGATGTTGCCCGCCGGCGCGAAGAACAGGAAGGTGATGGCCGGCCCCAGGCCGGCGCCCTTCTTGTAGATGCCGGCGAACAAGGGCACGATGGTGCAGGAACACACCGCCAGCAAGGAGCCGGCCGCTGCCGCTGCAGGGTAGGACACCCGGTAGCGCGCGTTGCGGCCCAGCCAGCGCGTGATGCTGGCCTTGGGGATCAGCGCGGCCATCGCGCCGGCGATGAAGAAGGCTGGCAGCAGGCACAGCAGCACATGCGCCGCCAGGTAAGCGGCCAGGTTGCCGGCACCGCCGTTCATCAGCCGCAGGAATGTGTCCATAGCACTGAACCATGCGGGTGAAACCGACCCGCGCGCCCATCTGACCAGCGCACGGCCGGCGGCGCATTGACCGCACGCAAGCGATGGCGGGCCGCGGCTCGTCGGGCCGCGCCCGTCAGCCCGGCGCCCCGGGCGGCAAATCCTTGCTCAGCGAATCCTCGGCCCGCTCCTTGACCTCCGGTGCGGGGTCCTGCGCCAGCTGCTCGAGCACCGCCCTGACGTCGGCACGGCCGCGCTCGCCGGCGGCCAGCTTGCCCAGCGTGTGGGCCACCTGGGCGCGCACGTCGGGCGCCGGATCACCCGCGCGCTGCAGCAGCGCGTCGATGATGCCGGGCGCCAGGTGCGCGCCTCGCAGCGCCAGCTCGCCGAGTTGGAAGGCCGCGAAGTAGCGCCGCTGCGCATCCTCGTGCTCGAGCAGGTCGAGGAAGATCGGCATCAGCTCGCGGCGGCTGGCGGCCAGCTGCTGCAGCTGATCGAGGTAATGCGCGATGCCGGCCACGTCGGACTGCGCGTCGGCCGCCAGCAGCTGTTCCTTGATCGCCGCCACGTAGCGTGGGCTGCCCATGTTGGCCAGCGCCTGCGCCGCACGCACCCGCTCGGCCGGCAGGCTGCGGGTCGAGCGCCAGGCCTTCATCAGCCGGTGTTCGCGCTGCGCATCGAACGGCGCGCGGTCGAGCTCGAGGTTGCGCACGATGGCCGCCGAGGCGATCGCCGCCAGTTCGTCGGGCGTCGAGAAGAAGCCGCAGAGGTAGGCCTCGCCCAGCTCGGCACGCAAGGCCGCCAGCCGCGCGGCGCCGGCGCCTTGCTCGACCTGCGCGTCGGGCCAGGGTGCGTCATCGGCCAGCAGGAAGCACAGGCAATCGACGCCGGCGGCGCGGGCGGCCCGGAACTCGAGCTCGGTGATCGAGCGCTGCTCCCCCGGCGGGCAGAAGCCGTAGCGGCGCGCAAACAGGCCCACATACAGGTCGCAGCGGGCGGCATCCCGCAGGCAGCGGTCGAGCGGGCGCGCGTCCTCGGCCAGGTAGTACTCCATCGCGATGTCCACATGCCCGAGCCGGCGGATCGCCAGCGACAGCGCCTGGCGGTGCAGGCGCAGATCGGCAAAGGTGGACGAGACGTAGATCGTGCTCACGGCGGCGGCTCCGGGGGTGGCAGTTGGTGCAGGTTGTCGAGCAGCTGGTGTGCCATGTCGATCACCTCGGGCGGCAGGCTGGCCGACGGCACCAGGCTGGCGGCCAGCGTATCGACCAGCCCCGGCTGCTGCAAGCCGCGTTCGGCCAGCAGCTGTAGCAGGCACTCGACGAAGACCGCCGCACCGAAGCCGAAGGCGAGCCAGCGGCTGACCAGCTGCAGCACCACCGAGGGCTCGGCCGCGACCAGCGCACGCCACAAGCCGCCGACCATCAGCGCGGCGTGGTACGCCGTGGGCAGGGCCTCGTCGGAGGCCGACACCGCGCGGTGCAGGCAGCGCTGCAGCACCAGCGCCGGCTGCAGCCGCGCCAGCAGCTCCAGCGCGATCCGGGTGCCGGTGGCGTCGAGCAGTTGCGGCGTGTCGAGCCAGCGCATCAGCGTCGACGGTGACACCGGCGGCGCGCACCCGTGCTGCTTGCGCAACAAGGTGCCCAGATGGATCAGCACCCAGGCGATGTCGCGACGCCGCCGCCGCGGCGGCACGGCATCGACCGTGGCCACCGTCCACCAGGCCAGACCGGGCGGCGGCGGCGGCGGCGAGGCCTCGAACATCTCGTCGATCACCACGCGCGCCAGCTCGATGCCATGCTCGTCGCCTTCGGCGAACGCGGTCAGCCACTCGTCGACGCGCGGTTCGGACGGGGGTGGCTCGGGGTCCTGGGCGGCGTGCAGGGCGCTGCCCGGCACCGGCACCGGGGCCACCTGGATCGCGCGCCAGGCCGACTGCAGCCGTTCGACCACCGCAGCGCCGACGCCGGCCTGCGCCAGGCGCTGGCCGGCATAACGCTTGTGGTCCGCGGACGCGGGCAGCCGGTCGATCAGCTCGACCATCAGCGCGACCAGCGGATCGTCGGCGCCCGTGGCCTCCAGCCGCAGGCCCACGAAGTCGGCCAGCGTCATCAGGTCGTGCGCGGCGCAGTCTCGCCACAGCCCGCGCACCATG
>JAURXG010000375.1 GCA_030654555.1 Aquabacterium sp. | reverse complement strand
GCTCAGCGTCGTGCGCAGGTCTTCGCGGATGGTGCAGCAGACGCAGCCGTTGCTCATCTGGATGATCTGCTCGTTGGTGTCGGCCACCAGGATGTCGTTGTCGATGTTCTCCTCGCCGAACTCGTTCTCGATCACGGCGATCTTCTGGCCGTGCGTTTCGGTGAGCACGCGCTTGAGCAGCGTGGTCTTGCCCGAGCCGAGAAAGCCCGTCAGGATGGTGGCGGGGATCAGACCTTGAGACATGGAAACTCCGGAACGGGTGGGGCGGCGGCAGCAATCGAGCCGTCAACCCGGGTAGCTGGGGGCGGCGAACTGTGTTGCAAGGCCGCGGCGGTGTCAAGGCGAAGTGTCGCCCGCCGTGCGGGCGTTCGCGCCGGGCGGCCAAAAGCACTTCGGTTATTCTCGACCACCACCCACTCTGACACCCGCTGTGTCTGAACCTCCTTCGAGTCGGCCGCCGCACCGCGCGGCGGCCGCCCCTGCCGACAAACGCGGCCTGTTCGAGCGCCTGGTCGAGTTTCTCTCGCCCGGCCCCGATTCCACCGACGAGCTGATGGCCACGCTGGCCGATGCCGAACAACGCGAGCTGATCGCGCCGGAGAGCCGCGTGATGCTCGAAGGCGTGCTGCGCATGGCCGAGATGAGCGCCGGCGACGTGATGGTGGCGGCCCCGCGCATGGACCTGCTCGACATCGAGGCGCCCTACGACGAGCAGCTGGCCACGGTGATCGCCACCGGCCATTCGCGCTTTCCGGTCTTCGAGGGCGCGCGCGAGAACGTCATCGGCATCCTGATGGCCAAGGACCTGCTCAAGCTGCAGCGCTCGCCCGACCTGAACCTGCGCACCCTGCTGCGCCCGGCGGTGTTCGTGCCCGAGAGCAAGGGCCTGAACGAGCTGCTGCGTGATTTCCGCGCCAACCGCAACCACCTGGCGATGGTGATCGACGAGTTCGGCAACACTGCCGGGCTGATCACCATCGAGGACGTGCTCGAAGAGATCGTCGGCGAGATCGAGGACGAGTTCGACGAAACCGCCACCGCGGCCGAGAACGGCATCTACACCCTGGCCGATGGCAGCCACCGCGTGGCGGGCGACACCGACATCAGCGCGGTCAACCAGATCTTCGGCACCGAGTTGCCCGAGGACGCGTTCGACACCATCGGCGGGCTGATCGCCCATGAGCTGGGCCATGTGCCGCGCCGCGGCGAAGCGGCCGAGGCCGGCGGGCTGCAGTTCCAGGTGATGATCACCCGCGGCGGCGCTGTGCGCTGGTTCCGGGTGGCGCGCCAGACCGCACCGCCGGCAGGCGCGC
>JAURXG010000372.1 GCA_030654555.1 Aquabacterium sp. | reverse complement strand
CCCGCCCGGGCCAGACGGCCATGTCGGCGATGGTGTAGTGATTGCCCGCCAGGTAGGGGCGCTCGGCGAGGCGCCGGTCCAGCACGTCGAGCTGGCGCTTGACCTCCATCGCGAAGCGGTCGATCGCGTATTCGATCTTGGTCGGCGCATAGGCGTAGAAGTGGCCGAAACCGCCACCCAGGTAGGGCGCGCTGCCCATCTGCCAGAACAGCCACGACAGGCATTCGGCCCGCGCCACGGGCTCGGTCGGCAGGAAGGCGCCGAACTTCTCGGCCAGGTGGACGAGGATGGCCCCGGACTCGAACACCCGGATCGGCGTCGGGCCGCTGCGGTCGAGCAGCGCCGGGATCTTGGAATTGGGGTTCACTGCCACGAAGCCGCTGCCGAACTGGTCGCCCTCGTTGATGCGGATCAGCCAGGCGTCGTACTCGGCGCCGGCATGGCCCTGCGCCAGCAGCTCTTCGAGCATCACCGTGACCTTCACGCCGTTGGGCGTGGCCAGCGAATACAGCTGCAGCGGGTGGCGCCCCACCGGCAGGTCCTTGTCGTGGGTGGGCCCGGCAACGGGGCGGTTGATGTTGGCGAAGCGGCCTCCGTTGCCCGGCGTCCAGGTCCAGACCGGGGGTGGCGTGTAGGCGGTTGAATCACTCATGCGGCAGGCTCCAGGTGGGCGGCCGGCGCCGTTGCCGGCCGCGCGGCCATTGAGGCGAACCACTGTACGGGATCGGGCGCCGCGCGCCCGACCGTGGGGCGATTCAGCGCTTCGCGCGCCGGGCGGGGGCGTCGGCCTGCGCCGCCTTGGCCGCGCGCGGGCGCGGCAGGTCGGCCTGATCCAGCCACATCAGCGCGTCCACATACGACACGAACCGGTGCAGGTAGGCCGGCGCGATCTCGCGCATCGCCTGCAGTGATCGCAGCACGAGCAAGTGCGAGTTGAGCGGGCCGGCGTTGCCGGGTGCCTGCGCCAGCGACCGGCTCATCTGCTGATCGATGCGCAGCTGCGACCAGGTGCTCCTGAAGTCGCGCAGGGCCCGCAGTTCAACCGGTGCGCCGACCGCGGCCACGCCATCGCCGGTCGCACGCGCGGGGCCGCCGCCGGCCGCGTGGTGGTCGATGTCGCGCACCAGATCGGCCAGCGGCGCGCGGCGCTGGCGCGCCGCCAGCGTGGCCGCAAGCTGGCGCAGGCCCGGGAGGTCAGCGTCGGCCTGGTGCCGACGCACCTGCTCGGCCGCCCCCGGAAACTCGGCCGCCAGGCGCTGGCCAAGCTCGGCCGCCTCGACATGGACGCGGGCCAGCCGGTCGTCGCAGGCCGCCATCAGCCCGGCCAGCCTGCCATCGAGCAGGCGCCGCACGTCGCCCTCGTGGGCCGCGGCGCGCCGGGCCATCGCTTCGATGCGCCGAAACCGCAGGGGATCGAGCCGCTGCGCACCGCGCGCGCGCAGCGCTGCCAGCGTCGCGCCGAAGTCGATGCCCGAGGGCGGCGCCGAATCAGGCGATCCGCAGGCCCGCTCGTCACTCACGGCGTGGGCCCGGCCCGTTCGACGCCCTCGGCACCGGCGCCATTTCCACGCGCCGGTTCTTCGCCCGCCCCTGGGCATCGGCATTCGACGCCACCGGCTGCTCGGGGCCGAACGCCGCCGCGAAGACCGACGACGACGGGATGCCCTCGTCGATCAGCGCCCGGGTCACCGTCAAGGCGCGCTGGGCCGACAGCTCCCAGTTGTCGGCGAACTGCCGGTTGCTGTCGCGCACCAGCCGGTCGTCGGTGAAGCCGCTGACCATCAGCATCTCGTCGCGGGCGCCGAGGTAGGCCGCCAGCGGTGCCACCAGGCTCTTCAGCAGCTGGCGGCCTTCGGGCTGCAACTGGTCCGAGCCCAGCGAGAACAGCACGCTGCCGCTGATGCCGATGCGCCCGTTGTTCAGCGTCACCCGGCCCGCGGCCAGCGGCACCGCCAGGGCCTTCTCCAGCGTCAGGCGCCGCTGCTCCTCGGCCTGGCGCCGCTGGACCTCGGACTCCAGGCTGGTGGCCAGCTCCAGCTGCACGCCGATCACGCAGACCAGCATCAGCACGAACGCGCCCAGCAGGCCCGACATCAAGTCGCCGAACACGGCCCAGACGGGCGCCGTCTGCTCGATGCCGGTGTCGGCCTCGTCCATCAGGCCGCCTCGCCCACCGCAGGGGCCTGCCGCCGCGCCAGCTGCTGCAGGTCGTCGACGATCTGCCGCTGCGACATGATGCTCAGGTCGATGATCTCGCGCGCCTGCGCCACGTAGTAGGCCAGCTGCTCGTCGCTGCGCGCGGTGGACTTGCTCAACGACGCCTCGATGCGCTGCAGATGGACCACCAGCGCGTCGCTGGACGCGCCAAACAGCTCGACGGCGTGGCCAAACGCCTCGCCCAGGCTGGACACCTCGACGGCGCTGCCGGTGATCTGCGTGGCGGCATCGCTCATCCGGGCCGACTCGGCGTCGATGCGCTCGCTGAACTGCGCGCCCACCCGCTGCAGCATGGCCGCCGACGAGGCCACCAGCGCGTCGATCGCCCCACGCTGCTCGGTGGCCGTGTGGTTGACCGCATCGAGCAGGGCACTCAGCGTGGCCATGATGCGGCTGCGCTCCTCCAACTGGGCGTTGTCCTGCGCCAGGCTGTCGGAGAGCCGCTGGCGCAGCAGACCCATCACCTCGGCCGCGGCCCGCGGCGCCTCGGACGCGGCCTGCATCAGCGTGGTCATCTCGGTGATGGTCTGCCGGGCATGCGCCTGCGCCTGCTGCTGCACCTCGCGGGCCGTCTGTTCCAGCGTGCTGCAGATCTGCGCCTGCTGCGCCAGGGTGTGCGCCCCCGCCTGCTGCCACTCGCGCTGCAGCGACGCCGCCATCGCCTCGATGACCTGGGTCAGCGCGGCCAGCCGCTGCTGGTCCTGGCCCGCCAGATCGGCCAGCTGCCGCTGGTGCTGGCTGGCCAGGTCGGCCTGCCAACCGGCCCGCCCATCGGCCTGTGCCCGATCGACCGAGGCCAGCAGCGACGCCGACCGCTGCTCGAAGGTCTGCGCGATCTCCGCCGTGGTGGCCTGCAGCGCGCCCTGCACCGCCCCATGCGCGTCCGCCACCGACGACAGCAGCGCGGCCGAGGTCTGCCCGAAGCGGTCGTTGAAGGCCGCCAGCGACGCCTGCAAGCCCTGGCTCAGGTCGTCGCTGCTGCGCTCGTGACGGGCCTGGGCGGCGGTCCAGGCCGCCGACACCGTGCCGACCGCGGCGCCGAAGCGCTGTGACAGCCCGTCGAGCTGCGTCTGCACCGTGTCGGCCATGCGTGCGTGCAGGCGGGTGGTCTCTTGCGTGATGCCGGCCATCGTGGCCTCGACCATGGGCTGGATGGTCGCGCCGGCAGCGTGGGCGCTGGCCGTCAGGCTCTCGCGCAGCGACCGGTCGACGGACGCCGCCAGCTCGCTGTAGACGGCCTGGGCGCCGCGATGAAAGCCCTCCTGCCCGGCCAGCAGCTGCGCGTTCAGCGCCTGGCTCTGGCGCTCCATCTGCGCCATCATGGCCTGCAGGCGATCGACCACCTCGGGCATGGCCAGCGCCTGCGCCTGCAGCGTCTCGAGCATGGCCTGGCGCTGATGGGCGCGCGAGAAGCCGTGCAGGTCGGTGGCGATGCGGGTGTCCAGCGCCTGCGCGGTGAGCAGGCGCTCGCGGCGGCACAGGGCCGACAGCAGGCCCAGCATCGCCGACGCGGCCACCCCGGCGACCGAGGTGCCGAACGCCAGGCCCAAACCCCGCACCGGAGCGGCCAGGGCCGCACGGATGGTCGGCAGGTCGGTGGTGCTTTCCAGCGCCATCACCGCGCCGTTGAGGGTGACCACCATGCCCAGGAAGGTGCCCAGCATACCCAGCAGCACCAGCAGGCCCACCAGGTAGGGCGTCATGGCCGGCCCGGGCAGGCCGATGCGCTCGCCTTCGATGCGCAGGCGCACCGGGTTCTGCAACGACGCGGGCAAGGTCCGCAGCCAGTCGCCCAGCGTGGGCAATGGGGCGGGCAGGGCCGCCAGCGCCGCACCCAGGCGCGCCGTGGCCTGATGGAAGCGCCGCAGTTCGAGCGCGCCCATCAGGTAGAAGCCGCCGATCAGCGCGGTCATCACCAGCGCCAGCGGATTCGACCCGACATAGCCCCAGCCGACCCAGGCGACCGCGGCCAGCCCCAGACCAAAGGCCACCCCACCGAGCATCTTATTCATGGCTGCCTTGTTGCCTCATGCACTGACGCCTCCCTCATGGCTTCCATCATCGCCTCGACCGGCTGCCAGCGAAGTTCCAGCTCCGCGAGCAGCACCGCCTGCATGTCCTGGACGAACCCGGCCAGCCACGCCGTCGCGGGCGGGCACCCAGCCGTCGAACCCGGCGCCAGGTCCGCGGCCGCTGCAGAGGGCCCGGGCTGCGCCTGGCGCAGGCGCACGAAGTGCCGCTCCAGCATGGCCGGCACCTTCGCCAGCAGATGGGCTTCACGCGCGGCCAGGGCCTCGTCCATCGCCG
>JAURXG010000300.1 GCA_030654555.1 Aquabacterium sp. | reverse complement strand
CCGGTGTCGCGCTTGCTCAGCTCCAGCGCCAGCTTGACCCGCTGCGCCTCGCCGCCTGACAGGGTGGTGGCGCTCTGCCCCAGCGTGATGTAGCCCAGGCCCACGTCCAGCAGGGTCTGCAGCTTGCGCGCCAGCGCCGGCACGGCGGCGAAGAAGCCGCGCGCCTCCTCCACCGTCATGTCCAGCACCTCGTGGATGTTGCGGCCCTTGTAGGCCACCTCCAGCGTCTCGCGGTTGTAGCGCTTGCCCACGCAGGTGTCGCAGGGCACGTAGACGTCGGGCAGGAAGTGCATCTCCACCTTCAGCACGCCGTCGCCCTGGCAAGCCTCGCAGCGCCCGCCGCCCGAGGCCGCGCCGACGTTGAAGCTGAAGCGCCCGGCGCCGTAGCCGCGCTCGCGCGCCATCGGCACCTCGGCGAACAGCTCGCGGATCGGCGTGAACAGCCCGGTGTAGGTGGCCGGGTTGCTGCGCGGCGTGCGCCCGATCGGGCTCTGGTCGACGTTGATCACCTTGTCGAAGGACTCCAGCCCCTCGATCTCGTCGTGCGGCGCCGGCTCGGCATGGGCGTGGTACAGCTTGCGCGCCACTGCCGTGTAGAGCGTGTCGTTGATCAGCGTGCTCTTGCCCGAGCCCGACACGCCGGTGACGCAGGTCAGCAGCCCCACCGGCACCTCGGTGGTGACGTGCTTCAGGTTGTTGCCGCGCGCGTTGACGATGCGCAGGCAGGCCGCCGGTGCCTGCTGGTAGCTGGGCCAGGCCGGCGGGCCGGACGGGCCGCCCTTGGCCTTCTTGGCCGGCGCGGGCTCGGCCACCGGCGCGGCGGCGGGCTCGGGCGCCCAGGCGTGGCGCTTGGTCGGCACCTCGATGCGCAGCGTGTGCGCCAGGTAGCGGCCGGTCAGGCTGTCGGGGTGGGCCGCCACCTCGTCGGGCGTGCCCTGGGCGATCACGCGCCCGCCATGCACGCCGGCGCCCGGGCCCATGTCGATGACGTGGTCGGCGGCGCGGATCATGTCCTCGTCGTGCTCGACCACCAGCACGCTGTTGCCCAGGTCGCGCAGGTGGCGCAGGGTGCCGATCAGGCGTTCGTTGTCGCGCTGGTGCAGGCCGATGCTGGGTTCGTCCAGCACGTACATCACGCCGGTCAGGCCGCTGCCGATCTGGCTGGCCAGGCGGATGCGCTGGGCCTCGCCGCCGCTCAGCGTGTCGGCGCTGCGGTCCAGGCTGAGGTAGTTCAGCCCCACGTCGTTGAGGAACTTCAGCCGCGCGCGGATCTCGCGCACCACCTTGTCGGCGATCTCGGCCTTGCTGCCCTGCAGCGTGAGCGACTCGAAGTAGTGCAGCGATTCGGCCAGCGTGGCGTGCTCGACCTGGTAGATGGCCTGGCGCGGCACCGCCGGGTCGGTGCCCAGCAGGAAGACATGCCGCGCCTCGCGCCGCAACCGCGTGCCGCCGCAATGGCCGCAGGGCTTGGCGGCCTGGTAGCGGGCCAGGTCCTCGCGCACGGTGACCGAATCGGTCTCGCGGAAACGCCGCTCGAAGTTGGGGATGATCCCCTCGAAGGGGTGCGAGCGCTTGACGCTGCGGGTCTTGCCCTTGGCGGTCTCGGCCTCGTAGACGAACTCGATCTCGTCGCTGCCCGAGCCGTAGAGCAGCGCGTGCTGCGCGGTCTTGGGCAGCCCCTCGAACGGCGTCTCGATGTCGAAGCCGTAGTGCCGGGCCACGCTCTCGAGCATCGAGTGGGTGTAGGCATTGCGCCGGTCCCAGCCCTTGACCGCGCCGCCGGCCAGGCTCAGCGACGGGAAGGCCACCACCCGCTCCGGGTCGAACACCGTCTGCTGGCCCAGGCCGTCGCAGTGCGGGCAGGCGCCCATCGGCGCGTTGAAGGAAAACAGCCGCGGCTCCAGCTCGGGCAGCGCGTAGCTGCACACCGGGCAGGCGAACTTGCTGGAGAACAGATGCTCCTTGCCGCCGTCCATCTCCAGCGCGATGGCCTTGCCGTCGGCGGCGCGCAGCGCGGCCTCGAAGCTCTCGGCCAGCCGCTGCTTGATGTCGGGCCGCACCTTCAGCCGGTCGATCACCACGTCGACGTCGTGCTTCTCGTTCTTCTTCAGCTCGGGCAGCTCGCTGGCCTCGACGATCTGGCCGTCCACCCGAAAGCGCACGTAGCCACGCGCCTGCATGTCGGCAAACAGCTCGGTGAACTCGCCCTTGCGGTCGCGCACCACCGGGCTCAGCACCATCAGCTTGGTGTCCTCGGGCAGCGCCAGCACCGCGTCGACCATCTGGCCCACGCTCTGCGCCTGCAGCGGCAGGTCGTGGTCGGGGCAGAAGGGCGTGCCGGCGCGGGCGTACAGCAGGCGCAGGTAGTCGTGGATCTCGGTGACCGTGCCCACCGTCGAGCGCGGGTTGTGGCTGGTGGCCTTCTGCTCGATGCTGATGGCCGGGCTCAGGCCCTCGATCACGTCGACATCGGGCTTGTCCATCAGCTGCAGGAACTGCCGCGCG
>JAURXG010000355.1 GCA_030654555.1 Aquabacterium sp. | reverse complement strand
GAGCGCCAGGAGCAGGAGGCCAAGCGCGTCAACGACGCCAACCAGGCCGCGATTCTTCGGCTGATGAACGAGTTGCAGACGGTGGCCGAGGGCGACCTGACCCAGCAGGCCACGGTGACCGAGGACATCACCGGCGCGATCGCCGATTCGGTCAACTACACGGTCGAAGAGCTGCGCACGCTGGTGGCCCATGTGCAGGGCACCGCCAACCGCGTGACCGACACCACCGAGCAGGTGACCGCCACCTCGACCGACCTGCTGGCCGCGTCCGACGAGCAGCTGCGCGAGATCCGCGAGACCGGCGATTCGGTGCTGAAGATGGCCACCCGCATCAACGAGGTGTCGGTGCAGGCGCAGCAATCGGCCCAGGTGGCGCGGCAATCGCTGCGCGCGGCCGAGACCGGGCTGACCGCGGTGCAGAATTCGATCGGCGGCATGAACGCGATCCGCGACCAGATCCAGGAAACCTCCAAGCGCATCAAGCGGCTGGGTGAATCCTCGCAGGAGATCGGCGAGATCACCGAGCTGATCTCCGACATCACCGAGCAGACCAACGTGCTGGCGCTGAACGCCGCGATCCAGGCCGCGTCGGCCGGTGAAGCAGGGCGGGGCTTCTCGGTCGTGGCCGAGGAAGTGCAGCGCCTGGCCGAGCGCTCGGCCGACGCCACGCGGCAGATATCGGCCCTGGTCAAGACCATCCAGACCGACACGCAAGACGCGGTGGCCGCGATGGCCCGTTCGACCCAGGGCGTGGTCGACGGCGCGCGCTTGTCGGACGCCGCCGGCTCGGCGCTGGGCGACATCGACCGCGTCACGCGCCAGCTGGCCGACCTGATCCAGGCCATCTCGACCCAGACCTCCAGCGAGGCCACGTCGGCCAACGTGGTGGCCGAGAACATCCAGCACATCTTCAACGTCACCGAGCAGACCAGCGACGGCACCCGCTCCACCGCCACGATGGTGCGTGAGCTGGCGCGCACCGCCGAGGAACTGCGGCAGTCGGTGTCGCGGTTCAAGATCGCCTGAGCGTCGCGCAGCGGCCCGGCACTTCAGTGAGCTCCTCGGCGGACATGGCAGCCCTCAACGACCCCGCGGCGCCTGCGGTCAACGGCCCGGTACCGGGCGACGACCTCAGTGCGCTGTCGTGGGTGCAGGACGAGTTGCGCAAATCGCTGGAGCTGGCGCACAAGGCGCTGCGCCGCTACCTCAAAGAGCAGGCCCAGCGTGGCGACCTGGACACGGTCGACCCCGGCGTGCTGCGCCAGGCGCGCAGCCAGCTGCACCAGAGCGTGGGCGTGCTCGAACTGGTGGGCCTGGGGCCGGCTGGTGAAGTGCTGCGGGCGGCCGAGGCCGCCTTGCTGCGCCTGAGCGCGCGGCCCAAGCTGATCACCCCGGCGGCGGTCGACACCATCGAGCGCGGCTCGTTTGCACTGCTCGATTTCATCGGCCGCCGGTTGTCCGGCAAGCCGGTGTCCACGCTGTCGCTGTTTCCGCAGTACCGCGCGCTGCAGGAGCTGGCCGGTGCCAGCCGCGTGCACCCGGCCGACCTGTGGGCGGTGCCCTGGGACTGGCGCGAACTGGCGCTCGATCCCGGCGTGGCGATGCGCCATCCCGACCCCGAGACCACCGGCCAGATCGAATCCGTCCTGCTGGCGCTGATGCGCGGTGCGCCGCCCAGCGTGGCCGCGCGCATGAGCGAGCTGTTTGCCGGCCTGTCGGCGGG
>JAURXG010000339.1 GCA_030654555.1 Aquabacterium sp. | reverse complement strand
ACAGCTGCGCAAACACCGGGCCGATGCGCTCCAGCCCTTCGACCAGCCGGGTGGGCGACATCGGGCTGGCGCCGTACATCAGGGTGTGCAGGCTGCTCAGATCGGTGCTGGCTAGCGCGGGGTGGTCGAGCAGGGTGTAGATCATCGTCGGCACCAGCAGCGTGACGTTGATGCGTTCGCGCGCGATCAGCTCGAGCAGCCGCCCCGGTTGGAAGCCGGCCATCAGGCGGATGGTGCCGCCGCGCATCAGCGCCGGCTGCACCACCGTGCCGGCCACATGCGTCATCGGGGCGGCGGCCAGGTAGTGCGGGGTGTCGGGCAGGTCGAAGTCGCTCAGCTTCTCGATCACCATCGCCGCATACCCAGCCTGGGTGCGCATCGCCCCCTTGCTGCGGCCGGTGGTGCCGCCGGTGTAGTTGACGACCGCCAGCTCGCGGGCGTCGGACAGGTCTTGCATCGTGGCATGGCCGATCCGGTCCATGGCCTGCGCCAGGTTGGTGCCGAAGTCGGCCGCGCCCAGCGTGTAGACCTGCTGAAGCCCGGTGTGGCGCTGCGCCAGTTCGGCCGCGCGGGCGCCGAAACTGCCGCCATCGGCCACCAGCACCTGGGCGCCGAAATCCTGCAGCTGGAACAAGTGGTCGTCCAGGCTGCCCAGCTGGTGCAGCGCGGTGGTGACCATGCCGCTGGCCAGCGCGGCCTGGCTGGCGCACCAGGCCTCCACCTGGTTGGCCGCCAGCACCGCCACGCGGGTGCCGCGCGGCAGGCCCGCGGCCGCATACACCGCCTGGATGCGGCCGATGGCCTCGGCCGTGGCGCGGTAGCTCAGCTCGCTGGGTCCGCCAACCCCATCCCAGCGGAAGGCGATGCGGTCGGGGTAGCGCGCCAGCGCGCGCTGCAGCAGGGCGCTGACGCCCGGGCCTGTCTGGGAGAGGGTCATGGCAGCTCTTTCGTCATGGGTTCGGTAGCGCAGCCGCGCTCATGCAAGCCGGGCGCCCTCAAGCAGACGCCGCGGATCCGGCTTTGCCGGTCCGCTGGGGTCGCCCCCTTGAGGGGGAGCGCCGAAGGCGCTTCGGGGGTGGGTCAAGCGATCGCATGGTGGAACTCCTGCTCCACCTCGGCCACCAGCGTTTCGACCGATTGCAGCGCGCGCACGCCCGACACGCTGTGGCCGGCGCTCCAGATGTCGCGCCAGCGCTTGGGGCCGTCGCTGTCGCTGCCATGGGCCTTGCCGCCCCACAGCTGCGCCGCGGTGGGCACGCTGACGGTCTCGTCCAGCGTGGCCGGGTCGAGACCGGCGCGGCGGATGGCCGGCAGCAGCATGCTGGTGGGCAGGCCGGTGAAGGCGCGGGTCAGCAGCACGTCGTCGATGCTGGCCTCGACCAGCATCTGGCGGTAGGCGTCCTCGGCCAAGCTCTCGCGCGTGGCGATGAAGCGCGTGCCCATGTAGGCCAGGTCGCAACCCAGCACCTGGGCGGCACGCAAGGCCACGCCGTCGGCGATGCCGCCGGCCATCACCAGCGGGCCGTCGTACTCCTGGCGCAGTGCGCGCACGAAGGCGAAGGGGTTGAGCCAGCCGGTTTGGCCGCCGGCGCCGGCGGTCAGCAGCACCAGGCCGTCGGCGCCGGCCCTGATCGCCTTGCGCGCATGTTCCAGCGTGGCCACGTCGGCCAGCACCAGGGCGCCGATGCCGTGCAAGGCCTCGACCGCCGGCGCCGGCGAACCCACGCTGGTGATCACCAGTTCCACCCGGTGGCGCACCAGGCAGGCCAGGTCGGCGGCCAGCCGCGGCGAGCGCATGATCAGGTTGGGGCAGAACGGCGCGGCCTCTTCGGGCGCGGCGAACAGGCGCGACTCGATCTCGGTCAGCCACTGGTCGAGCTGCTCGGTGCTGCGCGCGTTGATGGTGGGAAAGGCGCCGATCACGCCGTTGCGGCAGGCCGCCACCACCAGGTCGACGCCCGAGACGTTGAGCATCGGTGCGGCGATCAGCGGCAGGCGCAGCCGACGGGTCAGTCGATCGGGCAGGCGGGGTGGGGTCATGTCGGTCCGATCTTCAGTTGACGTTGCGGCTGCGGCCCGCCCAGAACGGCGCGCGCAGGTCCACCTTCAGCACCTTGCCGGCGGCCGACAGCGGCAGCGCGTCGCGGAACTCCACGCTGCGGGGGCACTTGTAGCCGGCGATCAGCGTGCGGCAGTGCGCCACCAGCGCCTCGGCCGTCAGCGCCTCGCCCGGGCGCAGCACCACCACCGCGTGCACGCGCTCGCCCCACTGGTCGTCGGGCACGCCGACCACCGCGGCCATGCTGACCTGCGGCAGCCGGGTGATGGCGTTCTCGACCTCGGCCGAGTAGACGTTCTCGCCGCCGCTGACGATCATGTCCTTGAGGCGGTCGACCACGTGGATGAAACCGTCGGCGTCCATGCGGCCACCGTCGCCGGTGTGCATCCAGCCGCCGCGCAGCGCGATGGCGGTCTGCTCGGGCTGGCCCCAGTAGCCCTGCATCACCAGCGGGCCGCGCACGGTGATCTCGCCCACCGTGCCGTTGGGCACCGGCCGGTCGTCGGCATCGACGATGCGCACTTCGGCGATGGCCACCGGCCGGCCCACCGAGCGCAGCCGCTCGCGAGGCTGCCCCGGCGCATGGCACCAGGCCGGCAGCGCGGTGACCACCGGCGACAGCTCGGTCATGCCGTAGAGCTGGCAGAAGCCGGCCGCCGGCAGTGCCTGCTGGGCGCGCGCCAGCAGGGCCTCGTCGATCGGCGCAGCGCCGTACAGCACCAGTTGCAGGCAGCCGGTGTCGAACTCGGTGAAGCGCGGATGCTCGACCAGGCGCTTGAGCATGGTGGGCACGAGGAAGGTCTCGGTGCCACGCTCGCTGGCGATGGCCTGCAGCACCGGCAGCTCGTCGAAGGCGGGCAGCACCACCTGGCGGCACAGGCGCTGCAGCAGTTGCAGCGCCAGCCCCATGCCGCCGACGTGGAACAGCGGCGCGCAGTTGATGCCCACCGATTCGACCGGCCGCTGCGCCGCCAGGTTGGCGCTGAGCACGTTGCTGTAGAGGTTGGCGTGGCTCAGCATCACGCCCTTGGGCCGGCCGGTGGTGCCGCCGGTGTACATCACCGCGGCCAGGTCCTGGTCGCCGCGCCGGGCATCGGCCACCGGCGTGGCCTGGGCCACCAGCGCCGGGCCATCGGCAAAGCCCTCGGGTGCCGGGCCGTTGCCCCAGTGCATCAGCGTGCGCAGGCTGCGGCTGCGGCCGCGCAGGCCGGCGGCGGTGGCGTGGAAGTGCTCGTCGACCAGCAGCAGCTTCGTGTCGCAATCGTCCAGCGAGTAGGCGATCTCGGCAGCGCTCCAGCGCATGTTCACCGGATTGATCACGCCGCCGGCCCACCACACCGCGTAGAAGAAGACGATGTAGTGGTCGCTGTTGAAGCCCAGCATGCCCACCCGGTCGCCCGGCTGCAGCCCCTGGGCCTGCAGCACCGCGGCCAGCCGCGCCACACGGTCGGCCAGCGCGGCAAAGTCGGTGCGGCGCGGGCCGCAGACCAGGGCCTCGACACCGGGCCGCTCGATCAGCGCCTTGTGCAGCGGCTGGGTGAGCTGCATCTCGGTGCGGGCGGCGGTCATGGCGTGGGCAGTCTGCGGCGTGGGGGTGCGCGATCGTAGGCAGTGCCATGCCCGCGCCTCAATCGTCGCTTCGGACGATGTGGGCCGCTGCCTGGCTGCCTACGATGGCCAGCACCTACCCCGGACATGGCGGCCATGACGGGGTGCCCGAGCGTCCACGACAAGGCCGCCTGCGGCCAACAGGAGACAGACCCATGCACCCGATTCCCCGCCGCACCCTGCTGGCATGCCTGCTCGCGCTGGCCCTGCCGCTGGCCGCCCAGGCCCAGAAGAAGTACGACCCCGGCGCCAGCGACACCGAGATCCGGGTCGGCCACACCATCCCGTACTCGGGCCCGGCCTCGGCCTACGGTGCGCAGGGCAAGGCCATCGCCGCCTGGTTCCAGAAGGTCAACGACGAGGGCGGCATCAACGGCCGCAAGCTCAGGTTCATCTCGATGGACGACGGCTACAACCCGGCCAAGACGGTGGAGGCGGTGCGCAAGCTGGTCGAGCAGGACGAGGTGCTGTTCATCGGCGGGGCGCTGGGCACGCCGCAGAACGCGGCGATCCAGAAGTACCTCAACGCCAAGAAGGTGCCGCAGCTGTTCGTCAGCACCGGCGCGTCGCGCTGGAACGACCCCAAGAACTACCCCTGGACCATGGGCATCGTGCCCTCGTACCAGACCGAGGGCCACATCTATGCCGAGCACATCCTGGCCAACAAGCCGGGTGCGAAGATCGCGGTGGTCTACCAGAACGACGACTTCGGCAAGGACTACCTGAAGGGCTTCCTCGACGGCCTGGGCGACAAGGCCAAGACCATGATCGTGGGCCAGCAGAGCTACGAGGTGACCGACACCACGATCGACAGCCAGCTCGTCACGCTCAAGGCCACCGGCGCCGACACCTTCTTCAATGTCACGACGCCCAAGTTCGCGGCGATGGCCATCCGCAAGCTGCCCGAGCTGGGCTGGAAGCCGGTGCACTACCTGGCCAGCGTGTCGGGCGCGGTCTCGTCCACGCTCAAGCCCGCCGGGCTGGAGAACTCGGTGGGCATCATCACCTGCACCTACCTGCGCGACCCGGCCGATCTCGACCAGGCCAACACGCCCGAAGTGGCCGCCTTCACCGCGTGGATGAAGAAGTACAACCCCGGCGCCGACCCGACCGACATGCTCTACGTCAGTGGCCAGGTCATCGCGCAGGCGATGGTCGAGGTGCTGAAGAAGGCCGGCGACAACCTGACGCGCGACAACATCATGAAGCAGGCCGCGTCGCTGGACACCGCGTTGCCGATGCAATACCCGGGCGTCAACCTCAAGACCTCGGCCGACGACTTCGCGCCGGTCGAGCGCATGCGGCCGCAGCGCTTCAACGGCACGCGCTACGAGACCTTCGGGCCGGTGATGGGGCGCTGACGGCGCCGGCCATCCGGCATTGACCGGGGGGGCGCGGGGCGCCGGCGGCCCGGGGCGGCCGGCCGTCACGCGCCGGCTGTCGCCTGCGCAACACCGCAGTGCAGCAATCGTCGATTTGGACGAGGCGGCGGCCTGCGCGGGCGCCTAGGATGGCGACCCGCACGGCACCGGCTTTGGGCCGGTGTCGTGCGTCTGATCCCACCCGCAAGGCCGCCACCGGCCAGGAGTTCTTGTCCCATGTCTTTCGTGAATCGCCGCACCAGCCTGGCCTGCGTGCTGGCCCTTGCCCTGCCCCTGGCCGCCATGGCCCAGAAGAAGTACGACACCGGCGCCTCCGACAAGGAGATCGTCATCGGCAGCTTCGTGCCCTACTCGGGCCCGGCTTCGGCCTACGGCACCACCGGCAAGGCCGCGGCCGCCGTGTTCGAGAAGGTCAACGCCGAAGGCGGCATCAACGGCCGCAAGATCCGCTTCATCTCGCTGGACGACGGCTACAACCCGGCCAAGTCGGTCGAGGTGACGCGCAAGCTGGTCGAGGAAGACGAAGTGCTGCTGCTGATGGGCACGCTGGGTACCGCGCAGAACACCGCGATCCACAAGTACGTCAACCAGAAGAAGATCCCGCACCTGTTCTTGAACAGCGGCGCCAACAAGTGGGGCGACCCGAAGAACTACCCGTGGACGATGGGCTTCATCCCGTCGTACGCCACCGAGGGCAAGGCCTTCGCCAAGCACATCCTGGCCACCAAGCCCGCTGCCAAAATCGGCATCCTCTACCAGAACGACGACTTCGGTAAGGACTACCTGAAGGGCGTGCTCGAAGGCCTGGGCGACAAGGCCAAGGCCATGATCGTCAGCCAGCTGTCCTACGAGGTCACCGATCCGACGATCGACAGCCAGCTGGTCACGCTCAAGGGCGCGGGCGCCGACACCTTCGTCAACATCACCACGCCCAAGTTCGCGGCGCAGGCGATCAAGAAGGCCGCCGAGACGGGCTGGAAGCCGGCGCATTACCTGGTCAGCGTGTCGACCTCGGTGACCTCGGTGCTCAAGCCGGCCGGCTTCGAGAACGGCCAGGGCATCATCTCGTCGATGTACCTGCGCGACCCGTCCGACCCGTCGCAGCACGCCACCAAGGAGTACCAGGACTACGCCGCGGTGATGAAGAAGTACTACCCCGCCGGCGATGTGGCCGACAGCCTGAACGCCAACGGCTACGTCATCGCGATGACCACGGTCGAGGTGCTCAAGCGCGCCGGCGACAACCTGACGCGCGACAACCTCATGAAGATCGCCGCCAACCTGGACCTGGCCGTGCCGATGCTGGCCGCCGGCATCAAGGTCAAGACCACGCCGGCCGACTTCCACGCCGTGGGCCAGCTGCAGCTGACCAAGTTCGCCGGCAGCCGCTTCGAGCCCTTCGGTGGCGTGATCGACGGCAACTGAGGGGTCTCAGCCGGCGCCGGGCCGCCGCAAGGCGGCTGAGCGCCGCCTCGGGGGGCAGGCGCGAAGCGACGTGGGGGCTGCCACTTCAAGCCAGGGCCAGCACGAAGCCGGCCTCGCCCACCACCTGGCCGTTGATGCGCAGGTCCAGCGCATGCGCGCCGGGGTGGTAGCGGCGGGTGGTCACGGCCTTCATCGAATGCCGCTTCTCCAGCTGCCGCGACTCCCCCGGCGCCAGCTCGATCACCCAGCCCTTGAACACCTTGGGCGTGGTGTGGCCGGCGGCCTTGACGTGGTGCACCGCGTAGTCGATGGCCAGGCGCTGCGGCTGCCGGGCCGTGCCGTGCAGTTGCACCGTCAATTGCAGCGTGTCGCCCACCGTCACGGTGCCCGGTGACAGCGCCAGCGCCACGCGGCCGCGGAACGCGGCCCCCAGCCCCCAGGCGGCCAGCACCGCCGCATCCCCCTGCTTGATCAGCCCGCGGCTGGCGTGGTGCAGCAGCGCGCGGCGCTCGGCGCTGGCATCGGGCAGGTGCTCGGCCAGCCACCGCGCCACCAGCGCCGGGTGGTCCTTGGCGATGTCGTTGAGGTGGTTGGCCACGCTGCGGCGCACGTAGGCGCTGGAGTCGTCCTGCAGCGCGCGCAGCAGCGGCAAGGTGGGCGACGGGTCGACCACCAGCGCCTGCAGCCGCAGGCCCCAGGGCAGGCGCGGCCGGCTGCCTTCGCTGACCAGCCGCCGCACATGGGCGCTGGGGTCGTGCACCCAGCGCTGCAGCGTCTCGAAACCCAGCGCCGGGTGCTGGATCAGGAACGGCCGGATCGCGAATTCGGCGGTCAGCCGCTGCGTCATCGCGTGCAGCGCGGCCAGGCCGCGCTCGGGCGCGTGTTCGGCGGCGATCAGCGCGATGGCCTCGGTCAGCGGCCACACCGCCCAGCCGGCCAGGCCGGCCTCGCTGGTGCGCAACTGGCTGAGGTCGTCGCCCGCGCCGGGCGGGCCCAGGCTGGCCTCCAGGATGCCGGCGGCGCGGTCCACCTCGGCCGGCAGCGTGGCCGCCAGCGCCTGCGCCAGCTGCAGCACCCGGGCCTTGAGTTCCAGCCCGTCCAGCCCGGCCAGCGCCAACGCGGCAAAGGCCGGGCGGTCGAAGCCGCGCCAGGCGCGGCCCACGTGGTGGGCGATGGTCTGCACCACCTCGGCATTGATCAGGTTCTTGAACGCTTCGGCCATGCCGACAGCATAGAGGCGCCAGCGAAGAACCAAAGCGGTGCACAACGCACCGTCATCGCGCGCTTGGAGTCGGATTCTGGTCAAGGATGGTGCCAGCGGGCTGCACCAAACAAGGCACACCGATTGCTTTGTTTGGTGCAAACCAGTCTGCCGTGGTGCGTCGATGCGCCCGAAGCGGCGTTCCCCGACCGAGGAGACTCTTCCATGGATCAAGTCAAGCAGGGCACCGATGCCTTGTTCATCCTGCTGGGCGCCATCATGGTGCTGGCCATGCACGCCGGCTTTGCCTTCCTGGAGCTGGGCACGGTGCGCAAGAAGAACCAGGTGAATGCGCTGGTGAAGATCCTGGTGGACTTTGCGGTGTCGACCATCGCCTACTTCTTCGTCGGCTACGCGGTGGCCTACGGCACCAGCTTCTTCGTCGGCGCCGAGCAGCTGGCGGCCAAGAACGGCTACGAACTGGTGAAGTTCTTCTTCCTGCTGACCTTCGCCGCGGCCATTCCCGCCATCGTCTCGGGCGGCATCGCCGAGCGCGCGCGCTTCGGCCCGCAGCTGATCGCCACCGCGGTGCTGGTGGGTCTGGTCTACCCGCTGTTCGAGGGCGTGGCCTGGAACCAGCGATTCGGCATCCAGGGCTGGATCAAGGCCGCCACCGGCGCCGAGTTCCACGACTTCGCCGGCAGCGTGGTGGTGCATGCGGTGGGCGGCTGGATCGGGCTGGCCGCGGTGCTGCTGCTGGGTGCCCGCGCCGGCCGCTACCGCAAGGACGGCCTGATGAGCGCGCACCCGCCGTCGTCCATCCCCTTCTTGGCGCTGGGCGCGTGGGTGCTGGCGGTGGGCTGGTTCGGCTTCAACGTGATGAGCGCGCAGACCATCGACAAGATCAGCGGCCTGGTGGCCGTGAACTCGCTGATGGCGATGGTGGGTGGCACGCTGGTGGCGGTGCTGCTGGGCCGCAACGACCCCGGCTTTGCCTACAACGGCCCGCTGGCCGGCCTGGTGGCGGTGTGTGCCGGCTCCGACGTGATGCACCCGCTGGGTGCGCTGATCACCGGCGGCGTGGCCGGCGCGATCTTCGTCTCGATGTTCACGCTGACGCAGAACAAGTGGAAGATCGACGACGTGCTGGGCGTGTGGCCGCTGCACGGCCTGTGCGGCGCCTGGGGCGGCATCGCCTGCGGCCTGTTCGGGCTGCCGGCGCTGGGCGGGCTGGGCGGCGTGACGCTGGGCGCGCAGCTGATCGGCACGCTGTTGGGCGTGGTCTGGGCCCTGGCCGGCGGCTTCGCCGTCTACGGCGCGCTCAAGCTGCTGATGGGCCTGCGCCTGTCCGCCGAGGAGGAGTACGACGGCGCCGACCTGTCGATCCACAAGATCGGCGCCACGCCCGACCGCGAGGTCAGCTGGTAGGCGGCGGCGACGAAGGGCCAGCGGCGGCGACACAAAGCCCGATCTGGCGGTCTGGCGCCGGTCAATTGCGTCGGTCCGCACGGGCCACCCGGCGTTAGAGTGGGGCCAACCATGCCCTACATCCGCCGCAACGCCGAAGGCGCCCTGCTCAGCCTGCACCGCCAGGCCGAGGCCGACGCGTCAGACTTCCTGCCCGACGACCACCCCGAGGTGCAGGCCTTCGTCGGCCGCGGCGCGGGCGATGGCTTCGAGCAGCTGGACGCCGACTTCATCCGCGTGCTGGAAGACCTGATCGACGTGCTGCTGCGCAAGAACGTGATCAACGCCACCGACCTGCCCGCCGATGCGCGCAAGAAGCTCTACGCCCGCAAGGGCCACCGCAGCCCCACGGTGCTGGGCGAGCTGAACCTGCTGGGCGAGCGCTCCGACATCGACGGCACGCTGGCGCCCGATTTCAGCCGCATCGGCTGACGCTGTCCGCGGTCAGCCCAGCCGCACCGGCAGCGCCGAGAAACCCCGGAACCGCACCCGCCGGTCGCGCACCGGCGCACCCGCCAGGTCCAGCCGGGGGTAACGCCGCGCCAGCGCGCCCAGCGCGATGCGCGCTTCCAGCCGCGCCACGTTCAGCCCGGCGCAGGCATGCGCCCCATGGCCGAAGGCCAGGTGGGCGTTCGGCTTGCGCGCCAGATCCAGCACCCCGGGGTCGGCAAACTGCGCCGGATCGTGGTTGGCCGCGCCCACGCCCAGGGTGATGAAGTCGCCGGCCGGCAGTTCACGATCACCCAGGCGCAGCGGCGCGCTGAGCTGGCGGTTGTTGAGCTGCAGCGGGCTCTCGAAGCGCAGCAGTTCCTCGACCGCGCTGTTGATCAGCGCCGGCTCGGCCACCAGCCGGTCCCAGGCGGCGCGTTGGGTCAGCAGCGCGTGCACGCCGTTGCCGATCAGGTTGGTGGTGGTCTCGTGGCCGGCATTGAGCAGGAAGATGCAGTTGTGCAGCAGCTCGGTCTCGCTCAGCCGCTCGCCCGACTGCCCGCCACCCGCCTCGCCCTGGATCAGCCGCGTCAGCACGTCGGCCTCGGGGTCGCCGGGGTGGGCGCGGCGCTGGGCCACCAGGGTGCGCAGCTGATCGCAGAAATCGCGCACCGCCGCATGGCCGCGCGCCAGCACCTCGGCCGACGGCGCCGGCTCCAGCGCCGACAGGATGGCCAGTGACCAGGCGCGCAGCGGCGCGCGCTCGGCGGCGGGCACGTCCAGCAGGTTGCCGATCACCTCGACCGGGATCTCGGCGGCGAAGTGGGCGATCAGGTCGGGCGCGGGCGCATCGGCGATGCGGTCGAGCAGCCGTTCGACCAGCGCGGCCACGCCGGCTTCCATGCGGGTGATGGCGCGCTGGTTCAGCGCCCCCAGCAGCAGCCGGCGCACGCGGGTGTGCAGCGGCGCATCGTTGAACACCAGGCTGGTGGTGTGGTGCTCGAACAGCGGCGTGCCGGGGCCGAACTTCGGGCCGAACTCGCGCCGCTTGTCCGAGCTGGCCTGCGGCGCGCGGTAGACCGCGGCCACGTCGGCGTAGCGCGTCAGCAGCCACTGGCCGGGCGCCATCGCATGCACCGGGTGGTGCCGTCGCAAGGCGTCGTAGAACGGGTAGGGGTCGTCGATGAAGGCCGGCGGGGCGCTGGCCAGGCTGAAGCGGGCCAGGGCCTCGGCGGACAGGTCGGGGGACGGTTCGGCAGGTGGGTGCATGGGGTGGGGGCTCGGGGCCACCCAGTGTCACCGCCGCGCCGCGCGCGAGCCACCCGGGCCTGCCCCGGGGGTCGGCGCCAATCAGATGCGGTGGCCCCAGCGCGCCAGTGCCGCCGGCACGGTGTGCCGCATGTGCAGCGCGATCGCCAGGGCGGCCAGGTGGTTGTTGTCGCGGCTCAGGATGGTCTGCGACAGCGGCAGGAACTCGCGCTCCTCGAACGCGGCGTGGGCCAGGTAGGCGTCCACCAGCTGTTGCACGGCCGCGGCTTTGAGCGTGCTGTCGCGGCCCTTGGCGGCTTCCTTCAGGCCGGGCACCAGGCGCGCCCACTGCGCCTCGATCTGCCGATGTTCGGCCACCAGCCGGTCGGCCAGCGCCTGCACCCGGTCGCGCTCCTCGCCGCGCACGGCGCTGGCGATCACCGCGGGGAACAGCTCGCGCTCTTCCGAGCTGTGATGCTCTTCGATCACCTCGTTGAAGAAGGTCAGCGACTCGGCGGCCAGGTGGCGGGCCTGCGCGGCCGGCTCCAGCAGCGCCGGCAGCCCGGCCAGCGCCTTCAGCCGGCTGGTGATGCCGACGTGGCATTGCGAGAAATCCGTCAACGGTTCGGCGGACGGCCCGGCGGTGTCGGGAAGGATGCTCATGCGGGTCTCCGGTGGGGGTTGCGGCCCGCGACGGCGGGCCAGGGCTGCAAGCTAGGGCAGTGTGCTGCTGCCTGCCTTGATGAGAATCAACGGGCGCTGCATGCAGGCCGCCCGGGTCGAGCGCCCGAGCCGGGCGCCCGCCTTGCGCCCACGCAATCGGGCTCGGCTTCGGCCGCCGACACTGCCGGGCCGGGGTCGGCGTGGTGCCGGCCGCGGCAAGTGGGCAGACAGGAGGGCGTTGCGATGTTCAAGGGCAGATGGCCTGCGCACGGCAGGCTGGGGCGCGTGGCCCTGCTGGCGGGGATGGCGCTTTGCCTGCAGGCGGCGACGGCCGCGCCCGTCACGCTGACCGGCGAGCCCGTGGACTATGCGTTCGAGGCGGACAAGGCCTGCTGCATCGACGTGGCGGCCGTCAATCTTCTGAACTACCTGGACCGTCAGCCCGGCTTTGGCAAGCTGGTGCCCGATGGGCGCAGCATCGAGGCCCAGCAGGCCGGCTTCCATCGGCGCTGGGATCCGGACGGCAACAAGACCGCCGGCACCCGCTTCGATCTGAAGAACGCGCTGGCGGCCACCTTCAAGGCGCGCGACTTCGCGGCCGACATCAAGCTGACCGAGACCAAGGATCTGAGCTATGACAACCTGCTCAAGGGCTGGAACGCCCATGACCTGGTGATCCTGCTGGCCAACGAGGTGGATCTGGGCTGGGGGCATGCCTTGCTGTTGTGGGGCCTGGAGGACGACAAGACCAAGCCGCGGCTTGCAGCGGTCGATCCGAACCTGCATCCCAACACCCACCAGAGGATCGAAGGCCGCGACACCGGCAGCGCCGGGGCCGTCGTCTGGTCGAACCTGACCATCGGCACCGACGCCAGGCAGTGGCCTGATTGGCGCATCAGGTTGCAGGCGCCGGACCACACCTACAAGATCGGACAGGATGAGTGGGTCTACGACGGCAAGACCTACAACTTCCGCATCAGCGAGTTCGTATCGGTGTCCAACGTGCGCGCGATTCCCGAGCCGACCGGGCTGATGCTCACGGTGCAGGCCCTGGTGATCGCGGGTGCTGCCGTGTCGGTTGCCCGCCGCAGGCGCGGTCGCTGAACGGCCGCCGGTCGGTTGCCGCCGCGCGGCGGGCCGGTCCGGGCGTCAGGCGCCGGCGCCATGCCGGCCGGCACCGGCCTTGAACCGGGCCGCGCCGGCCAGCCCCTCGGCCTGCAGCGCCGCAAAGCCGCCGGCGCCCTCGCGCTGCAGCGCGTCGGCCAGCGGCCAATCCCATTGTGCCAGCGCCGAGGCCCGGTCGGCGCGCAGGCAGGCCTGCGGAAAGGCGGCGATCTGGCGTGCCAGCACCAGCGCCTCGGCCAGCGCCTGGCCGTCGTCGACCACGCGGTTGGCCAGGCCCATGGCCAGCGCCTCGTCGGCGCCCACCGCGCGGCCGGTGAGGATCAGGTCGAGCGCCCGGGCCTGGCCGACGATGCGCGGCAGCCGCACCGTGCCGCCGTCGATCAGCGGCACGCCCCAGCGGCGGCAGAACACGCCGAACACCGCGCTGCGGGCGGCCACGCGCAGGTCGCACATCAGCGCCAGCTCCAGCCCGCCGGCCACGGCATAGCCTTCCACCGCGGCGATCACCGGTTTGCTGAAGGTCATCCGCGTGGGACCCATCGGCCCCGGCCCGCTGCCGTCGGGCAGCACGGTGTTGCGCCGTTCGCCGTCGGCCACCGCCGCCAGGTCGGCGCCGGCGCAGAACTGCCCGCCGCCGCCGGTGAACACCGCCACCTGCAGCGACGCATCGGCCTCGAAGCGCTCGAAGGCCTCGCGCAGCGCCAGCGCGGTGGGGCCGTCCACGGCGTTGCGGCAGGCCGGGCGGTGCAGCGTGATGGTGGCGATCGGGCCGTCGATGGCCAGGTGCACGGCGGGTGGGGTCATGGGCACTCCGGTGGGGTGGGGCGGGTTCTAGAACAGGCCGACGATGCGGCCGTCGGGTGTGACGTCGATCTGCGCCGCGGCCGGCAGCTTGGGCAGGCCCGGCATGGTCATCACGTCGCCGCAGACCATCACCACGAAGCGGGCGCCGGCGGCCAGCCGCACCTCGCGGATGTGCAGCACATGGCCCGAGGGCGCGCCGCGCAGCTGTGGGTCGGTCGAAAAGGAATACTGCGTCTTGGCGATGCACACCGGGTAGCGGCCGTAGCCCTGGTCCTGCAGCTCCTGGATGCGGGTGCGCACGGCCGCGCTGGCACTCACGCCGGCGGCGCCGTAGACGGTGGTGGCGATCTTGTGCACCTTGTCCCACAGCGGGTCGGCATCGTCGTAGGTGAAGCGCAGCGGCCCCGGCGCGTGGGCCAGGGTGTCGACCACCGCCAGTGCCAGGTCTTTGGCGCCGGCGCCGCCATCGGCCCAGTGGCGGGCCACCACCGCGGGCACGCCCTGCAGCTCGGCATGTCGCTGAAGCAACTCGATCTCGGCCGGCGTGTCGCTGGCGAAGTGGTTGATCGCCACCACGCAGCGCAGCCCATGCCCCTGGTGCGGATCACGCAGGTTGTGCAGGTGGCGGTCCAGGTTGGCCAGCCCGCGCTGCAGCGCGGCCAGGTTTTCATGTCGCAGCTCGGGCAGCTCCACGCCGCCGTGGAACTTCAGCGCCCGCACCGTGGCCACCAGCACCACTGCCGCGGGCCGCAGCCCCGAGGCGCGGCACAGGATGTCGACGAACTTTTCGGCCCCCAGGTCGGCCCCAAAACCCGCCTCGGTGACCACCACCTCGCCCAGCTTGAGCGCGGCGCGCGTGGCGATCAGCGAGTTGCAGCCGTGCGCGATGTTGGCGAACGGTCCGCCATGGATCAGCGCCGGATGCTGCTCCAGCGTCTGCACCAGGTTGGGCTTGATCGCGTCGCGCAGCAGCGCGGCCATCGCCCCGTGCGCGTGCAGGTCGCGTGCGCGCACCGGATGGCGTTCGCGGGAGTGCGCCACCACGATGTCGCCCAGCCGCGTTTTCAGGTCTTCCAGCGAGGTGGCCAGGCAGAAGATCGCCATCACCTCCGAGGCCACGACGATGTCGAAGCCGTCCTGCCGCGGGTAGCCGTTGGCCGGGCCGCCCAGCCCGACGGTGATCTCGCGCAGCGCGCGGTCGTTCATGTCGACCACGCGCTTCCAGGCGATGCGGCGCACGTCGATGCCCAGCGCATTGCCATGGTGCACATGGTTGTCGATCAGCGCGGCCAGCAGGTTGTGCGCCGCGGCGATGGCATGGAAGTCGCCGGTGAAATGCAGGTTGATGTCCTCCATTGGCACCACCTGAGCATGGCCGCCGCCGGCCGCGCCGCCCTTCATGCCGAACACCGGCCCCAGCGAGGGCTGGCGCAGGCAGATCACCGCGCGCTTGCCGATGCGGTTGAGCGCGTCGCCCAGGCCGACCACGGTGGTGGTCTTGCCCTCGCCGGCCGGCGTGGGGCTGATCGCCGAGACCAGCACCAGCTGGCCGTCGGGACGATCGGACCAGCCGGGGATGGCGGCCAGCGACAGCTTGGCCTTGTGGCGGCCATGGGGCTCGATCGCCGCCTCGGGCAGGCCCAGCCGATCGGCGATCGTGGCGATGGGCAGCAGCGTGGCCTGCTGGGCGATCTGAATGTCCGATGGCATGCGGGGGGCTCCTCGATCCGCGGGCGGGCGCCGATGCGGCGCCGCGGCGATTGTGGGCCGGGGCGATTGTGGGCCGCGCGCCGACGCGTGTGCCCCGGGCGCCGCTGGTAACCTCGGCGCCTCGTTTCGAGGACGCTCCATGTTCACCGGCATTGTTCAAGGCGTGGCCCATGTCGCCACCATCACCGACCGCCCCGGCCTGCGCAGCTTCGAGCTGGCCTTTCCGCCCGGCTTCGACGCCGGCCTGGAGATCGGCGCCAGCGTGGCCTGCGACGGCGTCTGCCTCACCGTCACCACGCTGCCCGCACCGGGCCGCGCCACCTTCGACGTGATGCAGCAGAGCCTGGGGCTGACCACGCTGGGCACGCTGGTCGAAGGCAGCCCGCTGAACGTGGAGCGCGCGGCGCGCGACGGCGCCGAGATCGGCGGCCACCCGATCAGCGGCCATGTGGACTGCCAGGGCACCCTGCTGGCCATTCGCCGGCCCGAGAACAACCACGTGCTGCGCATCGGCGTGCCGGCCAGCCACATGCGCTATGTCTTCGCCAAGGGCTACATCGCGATCAACGGCGCCAGCCTGACGGTGGCCGAGGCCGACCGCCGCGAACGCTGGTTCGAGGTGTGGCTGATCCCCGAGACGCTGCGCATGACCACCTTCGGCCACAAGCAGGTGGGCGATGCGCTGAACATCGAGATCGAGCGCGGCACGCAGGTGGTTGTCGACACGGTGCGTGACGCGCTCGACGAGCGCCTGGGCCCGCTGCTGCCGGCGCTGGAGGCGCTGCTGGCGCAGCAGGGCCGCTCGGTCGACGAGTTGGGCGCGGCGATCCCGCTGCCGCGCGGCTGAGCGATCAGCGGCTGCGTTGGCGCCGGCGGACGGCACCCAGGCCCAGCAGCGCCAGCGCCACCAGGGCGAAGGACTGCGGCTCGGGCACCTGGGCCGGCACGCCTGTCAGCGACAGTTCGTCGATGAACGAGGTGCCGTCACCGTTGGCGCGCAGGCCCTGGAAGCGCAGCGTATGCGTGCCCGCGCTGGCGGTGAAGCTCAGGCTGTTGCTGGCCCAGGCCTCGCCGGTGTTGGTCAGGAAGGTGGCCAGTGTGGTGCCATCCAGCAGCACGTCGTAGCTGTTGCCCGAGCCGTAGTTCTTGCGATTCGAATCCAGCCAGCTCAGTGTGAACTGACCTGTGAACAGCGTCAGCGTCTGCTCCAGGTAGCTGGTGTTTTGCACGCCGGCGAGCCTGGCACCTTGCGTCGCGGTCCAGCCGCCATTGGTCGAGGGGTTGTTCCAGGGGCCACTGGTGGACGCGATGACCTGGAAGCTACCCGACCAGCCCGGCACGCTGCCACATTCGCGGTAGTCGCCGATGCCCAGGTAGCAGTAGCTGCCGGTCCCGGACAAGTTCGGGCCGGCAGCCTCGAAGCTGCCATTGGTCAGCAGGTTGGCCTGGGCCGGCGCAGTGGCGCCGGCGAGCACGCCGAGGGTCATCAGGGTGGAAGCGATCAGCGAGCGGTGGTTTTTCATCAGGGGTCCCAACAGGTTTGAACCGATTGTTGGGGACACGATGGCGCTTGCCCACCCGCAGGACCGGGGGGGTGTGCGTGAGCCATTTGGCAACTTCTTGCTGCGTGTGCGCCGGCGTGGCCGCGGCAGCCGGTCCGCACCGCTCAGATGATCGCCCGTTCGACGAAGGGCTGGCCCGACAGCAGCCGCTGCGGGCTGAAGGCCAACAGGTCCAGCGTCTGCCAGGCACCGTGCAGCAGCCACTCGGCGATGCCGCGCCCGGCGCCGGGCGCGTGCTGCAGGCCATGGCCCGAGAAGCCGTTGCACAGCAGCAGGTTGGGGCAGGCCGGGTGCGGGCCGATCAGCGCGTTGTGGTCCAGCGGGTGCACCTCGTAGTAGCCGGCCCAGGCGCGCTGCATCCGCAGCGCCTCGAAGGCCGGCACGCGGTGGGCCATCGCCGGCCACACCCGGTCCTCGAACTGCGCCAGGTCGGGCTGGTCCAGCGGCAGGTCGTCGGGGTCGTCATCGCCCTCGCCCGGCGACCAGCCGCCGATGAACTGAGGGCCTTCGGAACGGAACCACACGCCCGACGGGTCGCACACCAGCGGCAAGGTCGGCAGCGGGGTCGGGCAGCGCATCACGAACACCGTGCGCCGGCGTGCATGCACCGGGACCGGCAATCCGGCCAGCCGGCCCACCGCACCGGCCCAGGGGCCGGCGGCGTTGACGAAGGCATCGGCGTCGAGCCGCGTGCCGTCGTCCAGCCGGGCGGCATGCAGGCGCTCGCCCGCACGGTCCAGCGCCACGACCTGGCCGCGCTGCCAGCGCGCGCCCAGCGACCGGGCCTTGGCGGCCAGCGCCCGCGCGAAGCTGTGGCCGTCGAACCAGCCTTCGCCCGATCCGCCGAGGCTGGTGAGTGCGAGGTCGGCCGTGTTCAGCCACGGAAAACGCGCGGCGGCCTCGGCCGGCGCCAGCAGCGCCACGTCGGCCCCCGCCGCGCGTTGCGCCGCATGGTTGGCCTGCAGCACCGGCACGCCCGCGGCCGTGGCGCAGAACAGGTAGGCGCCGGGCACGAAGCCCAGGTCCACCGGCGCGCCGTCCACCCCCAGCCAGGTGTCGGCGTTGCCGATCACCTCGTGGCCGAACTGCGACATCCGCACGTTGATCGGGTTGCTGAACTGCTGGCGGATCGAGCCGGCCGACAGCGCCGACGACGACCGCGCCAGGCCCGGGTCGGGCTCGACCACCACCACCTCGACGGCCGCGCCGCCCAGCCGCTTGAGGAACAGCGCGACGGCCGAGCCGATGGCGCCGCCGCCGATCACCACCACCCGCATCGTCAGGCCGCCAGCAATTGCCTCAGCACGAACGGCAGGATGCCGCCGTGGCGGAAGTAGTCCACCTCGATCGGCGTGTCGATGCGCAGCGTCAGCATCACCGTCTGCAGGCGGCCGTCGGCACGATGCACCACCAGCTGGGCCTCGCGCTGCGGCGCCAGCGGGCCGTCGATGACGATGTCGATGCGCTCGGCGCCGGTCAGCCCCAGCGAGGACCAGCTGTCGCTGCCCTGGAACTGCAGCGGCAGCACGCCCATGCCCACCAGGTTGCTGCGGTGGATGCGCTCGAAG
>JAURXG010000327.1 GCA_030654555.1 Aquabacterium sp. | reverse complement strand
CTCCAGGCCCAGCGCCAGCTCCTCCTCGACGGTGGGGAAGATGATCTGCTCGTCCGGGTTCTGGAACATCAGCCCGATGCCACGCCCGCCCGGCCCGGCCGGTGCCACCCGGCCGTCCAGGCGCACCTGCCCGGCCGTGGGTTCGTCCAGGCCGGCCAGCAGCCGCAGCAGGCTGCTCTTGCCTGCGCCGTTGTCGCCGATCAGGCCGATGCGCGGCTCGCTCAGGTGCAGGTCCAGCCGGTCCAGCACCGTGGCCGCGCCGCGCTGCAGCGTGACACCGCACAACTGCACCCCGCCGGGCGCGGCGGGTGGGTTCGAAGGTTCAGGCAAGGGGCATGGGGCCGGCGCGGGTCAGCCGGACGGATTCGGGGAAACCCGCATTCTGCCGAAACCCGAAGCCGGGACCGGCGGACCGCTCAGCTGATGGGCCAGCCGCCGCTGGCCTGCAACTGCCCGGCCTTGTCCACCACGATCACGTCCACGCCCCAGCGCTGTGCCTGGGCCAGCGCCTGCGCCGCGGTGCCCATGAACATCACCTTGGTCAGCGCATCGGCCAGCGCGGTGGAGCGGGCCGCCACCACCACGGCCGACAAGTGCGGCGGTGAATGCCCGCTGCGTGGATCGATGATGTGGTGGTCGCGGTCGTCGCCGGGGTCGGCACCGAAGCGCAGCTGCGCGTCCGACGACACCGCCAGGCCACGGCCATCGCCCTGCAAGGTGGCCAGCACCCGCGCGCTGTCGCGTGGGCTGGCCAGCCCCAGTTGCCAGGGCCGGCCGTCGGGCGCCTGGCCGATGGGCGCCCACTCGCCGGTGTCCAGCAGCGCCGCGGTGATGCCGTGCCCGCGCAGCAGGGCGCGGGTGCGCTCGGCCGCATAACCCTGGGCGATGCCGTTCAAGGTCAGCGCCATGCCGGCCCGCTCCAGCCGCAGGGCCCTGGGCGAGACGGCCACCGCGCGCCAGTCGACCAGCGCGCGGGCAACCGCCAGTTCGGCCTCGCTCGGTTTGCGCCCCTGGGCATGCGCACGCTGCCATGCGGCCCACAGCGGCTGCACGCTCACGTCGAAGGCGCCCTGGCTGTGCGACGACACGCGGCGCGCCAGCTGCAGCACCTCCACCAGCGCCGGGTCGGGGTGGGCCAGCATGCCGTCGCGGTTGAGCCGGCACAGCGCGCTGGCCGGGTCGAACAGGCTCATCTGGCGCTCGAGGTGGCGCAGCAGCGCCACCGCCTCGTCCAGCGCGTGCTCGACATGGCCGGCGTCGGCATGCGCCGCGCGCAGCCACAGCGTGGTGCCGAAGCCGAGCAGGGCACGCTCGCGCCACACCAGGCCGGCCGCGGACGGGCCGGCAGCGGCATGGGCGGCAGGGCTCGCGGTGGCCCCCAGCGCCCAGCGCAGCCATTGGCGTCGGGTGGGCGTCATGGGGCGGCCACGATCGGTATCACGCGGCGCGCCTCGCGCACCAGCGGCAGGCACTGCTGTTGATCCTGGTGCAGCGACACGCAGTCCAGGCATTGGAAGCACTCCTCGTACTGCACCTCGCCCGCCGGGGTGATGGCCTGGTAGGCGCAGCGGTGGCGGCAGGTCTGGCAGGGCGTGCCGCAATCGTCGCGGCGCGGAATCCAGCGCCAGCGGCGCAAGCGGCCCAGCACCGCCAGCGCCGCGCCCAGCGGGCACAGGTAGCGGCAGTAGCCGCGGTAGACCCCCACGCCAGCGGCCACGCACAGCAGCGCCCAGGCGACGTAGGGCCATTCGCGCTGGAAGGTCTGGCTGATCGCGGTCTTGAACGGCTCCACCTCCACCGCCGTCTCGGTCCAGCCGGCCGACACGGCGGCGCCGGTGCACAGCACACCCAGCAGCCCGTACTTCAGCCACTTCAGCCGCTGATCCAGACCGCGGCGCAGCCGGCGCGGGCGCAGGCCGAAGGCGCCCGCCAGGCGGCTGACCAGCTCCTGCAGCGCGCCGAACGGGCACAGCCAGCCGCAGAAGGTGCCGCGCCCCCACACCAGCAGCGTGACGCCGGTGAAGGCCCACAGCACCACCGCCATCGGGTCGGCCAGCAGGAAGTCCAGCGCCCGCCCGGCCACGCCGGCCTCGATGGCCGAGGTCAGCGACAGGATGGTCAGCTGCCCCTGCGCCCACCAGCCGATGAAGCCCAGCGTGAACAGCAGGTAGGCGGTGCGGAAGGCCAGCAGCCGCCCCGGCCTGGCGGTCAGCCAGGTCTGGCGCGCCAGCGCCAGCGTCAACACCGCCAGGCCGGCGACCAGCACCGCCAGGTCCCCCCCGCGCTGCGACCACGCAGCCATCCAGGCCGGTGTCTCGCGCTGCGGCCGGTAGGCGGCGGCGTTGGGGATCTCGAACGGCTGGCTGGCGGCAGCGCGCACGCTGGCCGCCGCATCGGCGCTGCCACGCTGCAGCATCAGCTCCAGCGACAAGGGCTGCTCCACGTCCAGGCGCGTGCCGTCGCTGGCCGCGTCGACGCTGAACAGGCGGGGCACCGCATCGCGCGCCACGCCCGAGCGCGTGCCCGACAGCCCCTGGCCGCCCCGGTAGTCGAAGGGCTTGAGCGCAAAGGCACGCCCGCCCTGGCGCAAGTGCAGCACCGCCACGCGGGCCTGGTCGGGCGGGGCCGCGGCGGTCACCGGGTAGCGCCCGCCGTCCAGCACCAGCAGCAGCGTCTGGCCCTGCTCGCGCGCGGCGCGCACCTGCATCCAGCCGGCGGCATCCAGCAGGTTGCGCCCGGCCTGCGGCAGGCCGGCCAGCGCGATCCAGACATCCACGGCCGGGCCGTCCGGCCAACCCATGCCCGCCGGATCGCGCCAGGCCGCGGGGCCGTCCTTGAACAAGGCCTGCACCTGCCGGTTGCTCAGGCGCCAGGGCTGCACCAGGCGCGCGCCGGCCAGTTCGCTCCAGCCGCTCTTGCGATAGCGGTCGTTGGGGCCGCGCGGCAGCGGCGTGGCCGCGCGGCCGGCCTGGGCCGATTGGGCATGGGCGCGGGCATGCGCCACCTGCGCGGCCGATTCGAGCACCGCGCGGTCGATGGCCAGGGCCGAGACGGTGCCCGTCAGCACGCCGTGCAGCGCGGCCGAGGTCTCGGTCTGCGTGCGCTCGGCCCGGGGCCCGAGCACCTGGATGTCGTGCTCGACCGTCAGCCCGCGGTACTGCTGCGCAAACTGCGACAGCGCGGCCGTGCCTTTGGCCGACTTGAACAGCGGCTCGTCGTGCGACAGCAACCGCACCTCGCTGAAGCGGCCGTCGCGGTCCATCACCACCAGCAGGTTGATCGGCTTGCCGCCGTAACCCGCCACCGGCTCCAGGTCGATGGTCTCGAAGACATGGGCCTGCAGTTCCAACGTGGCGCCGCTGCGGCGGAAGATCGGCCAGGCGGGCAGGTCCGCGGGCCGCTCGCCCACCACCAGCGGCGGTGGAAAGAGCGCCTGCACCTCGGCCCGCCCCAGGCTGCCGGCGTGCGCGGGCAGGCCCGGCAGCACGCCCAGCATCAGCAGCACCAGCCAGTCACCGGCGCCCAGCCAGCGGCGCAGCCGGCGCCGCAGCGGCGCGGTGCTCACCGCTGCGGCATGTCGGCCACGCCGTAGCCCAGGCTGACCGTTGCGTCGTCGGGGATGGGCGGCATCATCGCGTTCCAGTCCAGCCAGCGCTGGCGCAACGCGGTCAGCCGCTCGGGCTCGCGCTGGCCGCGGTTGGCCCGCTCGCGCTCGTCGGCGGGGATGTTGAACAGGTACTCGTGGCCGTCGACCTGCAGGTACTTCCAGCCGCCGTGGCGGTAGGCGCGCTGGCCGCGGTGCAGCATGCGCCAGGCCATCGGCCGATCGAAGGTGGCGGTGGGGTCGTGCAGCACCGGCAGCAGCGAGACGCCGTCCAGCGGATAGGCGGCATCACCCGCCACGCCGGCGGCGGCCAGCATGGTCGCGCTCCAGTCCATGGTCAGGCAGTGCTGGGTGCTGACGCCGCCGGGCGCGATCACCGCCGGCCAGTGGGCGATCCACGGTACGCGGATGCCGCCTTCGGTCAAGTCCATCTTGCCGCCCACCAGCGGCCAGTTGTCGCTGTAGCGCTCGCCGCCGTTGTCGCTGGTGAAGACCACCAGGGTGTCGCGGTCCACGCCCTTGGCGCGCAGTTGGGCCATCACCCGGCCGATGCCCTCGTCCATGTGGTGGACCATGCGCTGGTAGCTGTGGATGTTGCCGCCGTGCAGGTGGAACAGGTTGTCCTTCACCTCCTGGGCCAGCGCCTCGTCGTCGCGCGTCTCCCAGGGCCAGTGCGGCGCGGTGTAGTGCAGGCTGAGGAAAAACGGTGCGTCGCTGGCGGCGGC
>JAURXG010000299.1 GCA_030654555.1 Aquabacterium sp. | reverse complement strand
CCAGTTCGAGCAGGCCGCCGTGGTCGTCGCTCAACTTCAATTCGCGCGCCGAGCACAGCATGCCCTGGCTCTCCACGCCGCGCAGCTTGCCCAGCTGGATGGCGAAGGGCGCGGCGCCCTCCTCGGCCGGCGGCAACTCGGCACCGACCAGCGCCAGCGGCACCTTGATGCCCACACGCGCATTCGGCGCGCCGCAGACGATCTGCAGCATGCCGTCGCGGCTGTGCACGCCCGCGTCCACCTTGCACACGCGCAGCCGGTCGGCATTGGGATGCTGCTCGGCCTCGACGATCTCGCCCACCACCACGCGCGAGAACGGCGGCGCCACCGGGCGCAGCTCTTCGACTTCCAGGCCCGACATGGTGAGCAGGTCGGCCAGCTCGGTGGTGGACAGCGGCGGGTTGCAGAACGCGCGCAGCCAGGATTCAGGGAATTGCATGGTGGTCTGAAGATTCGGAGGACTCGGGCAAGGACGCGCTGAAGTCGATCAGTTGAACTGGCGCAGGAAGCGCAGGTCGTTCTCGAAGAACAAGCGCAGGTCGTTCACGCCGTAGCGCAGCATGGCCAGGCGGTCGGGGCCCATGCCGAAGGCGAAGCCGATGTAGCGCTCGGGATCGAGCCCGAAGTTGCGCACCACGTTCGGATGCACCTGGCCCGAGCCGGCCACCTCCAGCCACTTGCCCTTGAGCGGGCCCGAGGCGAAGGCGATGTCGATCTCGGCCGAGGGCTCGGTGAACGGGAAGAAGCTGGGCCGAAAGCGCAGCTGCAGGTCCTCGCTCTCGAAGAACTTGCGGCAGAACTCGGTGAACACCACCTTCAGGTCCTTGAAGCTGACGTTCTCGCCGATCCACAGGCCTTCGCACTGGTGGAACATCGGCGAATGCGTGGCGTCGCTGTCGACCCGGTAGGTGCGGCCCGGCGCGATGACGCGGATCTCGGGCATGGTGTCCATGCCCGCGTACTTCGCGGCGTGGGCGCGTGCATACCGCACCTGCATCGGGCTGGTGTGCGGGCGCAGGTTGTACCAGCGTCCACCTTCGTCTTTCATGTCGACGTAGAAGGTGTCCTGCATCGAGCGCGCCGGGTGGTTCTCGGGATTGTTCAGCGCGGTGAAACTCATCCAATCGGTCTCGATCTCGGGGCCGTCGGCCACGTCGAAACCCATCGAGCCGAAGATCGCCTCGATGCGCTCCATCGTGCGCGACACCGGATGCAAACCACCCACGCCGCGCTGGCGGCCGGGCAAGGTGACGTCCAGTGCCTCGGCGCGCAGCTGCGCCTCGAGCTCGGCCTCGGCCAGCGCAGCGCGGCGGGCGGTCAGCGCGGCCTCGATGCGCTGCTTGGTCTGGTTGATCTCGGCGCCGCGGGTCTTCTTCTGCTCGGGCGACAGCGCAGCCAGGCCCTTGAGCAGTTCGGTGACGCGGCCGGCCTTGCCCAGGAATCGAGCCTTGGCGTTCTCCAGCTCGGCGGGCGTTGGGGCGGCGGCGAAGTCGGCACTCGCCGCGGCCACCAGTTGGTCGAGATCGTTCATGAGGATGGCAGAAAACAAAAAAGGTCGCCCACAGGTGACGACCTTCAAAAGCTTGGCAACAGACACCGGTGCTGTGCACCGGTGCTGCAGAGATCAAGCGAGCTGGGCCTTCACCTTGGCAACGATGGCGCCAAAAGCCGCCGGATCGTTGACGGCCAGTTCAGCCAGCATCTTGCGATCGATGTCGATCGCGGCTTTCTTCATGCCTGCCATGAACTTGCTGTACGTGATGCCCAGGCCGCGCGAGGCGGCGTTGATACGGGCAATCCACAGCGCGCGGAACACGCGCTTGCGGGTACGGCGGTCACGGTAGGCATATTGGCCGGCCTTCATCACCGCCTGCTTGGCGATGCGGAAGACGTTCTTGCGGCGGCCGCGATAGCCCTTGGCCAGGGCCAGGATCTTCTTGTGACGAGCGCGGGCTGTTACACCACGTTTGACGCGAGGCATGTGTTGCTCCTAGTCGTTGAGTGGATTACAGACCGGCGAACGGAAGCATCTGCGCCATGTGACCCATGTTGGTCGCATGCACAGCCACCGTGCCCCGCAACTGGCGCTTGCGGGTCGTCGACTTCTTCGTGAGGATGTGGCGCTTGAACGCCTGACCGCGCTTGACGGTACCCCCCGGACGGACGCGAAAACGCTTCTTCGCGCCGCTCATGGTCTTCATCTTGGGCATGACTGCTCCTTCTAAGTTACCCCTGCAGGCGGCCTCGCGGAAACGAGGGCACTTGTACAGCCTGCAGCGGCTGTTCCCCACGGTGCGCCGGTGACCAAACCAGCGCGGGGAATTCGGTGAATCAGATTCGTTACTGCTTCTTCTTGGGCGACAGCACCATGATCATCTGCCGGCCCTCGAGCTTGGGAAACTGCTCGACGATGGCCACGTCGGCCAGTTCGTCGCGGATGCGCTCCAGCATGCGCATGCCGATGTCCTGGTGGGTGA
>JAURXG010000315.1 GCA_030654555.1 Aquabacterium sp. | reverse complement strand
TGCCAACAGCACCCGCGAGGCGATCGAGCTGACCAAGTTCAGCAAAGAGGTGGGGGCCGACTGCTCGCTGCAGGTGGTGCCCTACTACAACAAGCCCTCGCAGGAAGGCATCTACCTGCACTTCAAGGCCATCGCCGAGGCGGTGGACCTGCCGGTGGTGCTCTACAACGTGCCCGGCCGCACGGTGGCCGACATGCAGCCCGAGACTGCGCTGCGTCTGGCCCAGGTGCCCGGCGTGGTCGGCATCAAGGAAGCCAGCGGCAACATCGAACGGGCGGCCCAGCTGATCAAGCAGGCACCGGCCGGCTTCAGCATCTATTCGGGCGACGACGGCACCGCCGTGGCGCTGATGCTGCTGGGTGGCCACGGCAACGTCAGCGTCACCGCCAACGTGGCACCGCGGCTGATGCATCAGCTGTGCATGGCGGCGATCGCCGGCGACGTGAAGACCGCCCGCGCGCTTCACTTCAGGCTGCTGTCGCTGCACAAGCAGCTGTTCTGCGAGCCCAGCCCGGCGCCCACCAAGTACGCGATGTCGCGCCTGGGCCAATGCCGGCCCGACGTGCGCCTGCCGATCACCCCGCTGACGCCCGCCGGCCAGGCGCTGGTGGACGCCGCGTTGAAGGACGCCGGCCTGCTGTGAGCCGCAGCCCGCTGCGCCGCACGACCTGCCACCCTGCCCTGCCCAACCGGCCCAGTGCCGTCGCCCGTCGGCGCCGGCCCAATGCCTTTTCTCGCGCTGGCACCGTCAGCGCACCCTGGAGATCTGCAACGTGAATTCCCTGCATGCCGTCACCCCCTTGCGTGCCGCCACGCTGTTGCTGGCGCTGTCGCTGGCGGGCTGTTCCTCGATGGACGGCCTGGTCTCGGGCGACAAGGTCGACTACCGCGGCCAGACCGTCAAGTCGCAGCCGCTGGAAGTGCCCCCCGACCTGAGCCAGCTGGCCCGCGAAGGCCGCTACCAGCCGCAGACCGGCGTGGTCAGCGCCTCCACGCTGCGCCAGCAGGGCGCGGCCGCGCCCGCCGCGGCACCCGCCACCGTGGCCCCCAACGCGGTGGCCGACATGCGCATCGAGCGCCAGGGCAACACCCGCTGGCTGGTCACCGGCCTGCCGCCCGACAAGCTGTACCCGCTGCTGCGCAGCTTCTGGCAGGAGCGCGGTTTTGCGCTGGCCGTCGACAACCCCGAGATCGGCCTGATGGAGACCGACTGGGCCGAGAACCGCGCCAAGATCCCGATGGACACCATCCGGCGCACCCTGGGCCGGGCACTCGACAGCCTGTACTCCACGCCCGAGCGCGACAAGTTCCGCACCCGCATCGAGCGCACCGCCAACGGCAGCGAGGTCTACATCAGCCACCGCGGCATGATGGAGATCTATGTCAACGAGCTGAAGGACCGCACCGTCTGGCAGCCACGCCCCAGTGATCCGGAGCTGGAAGCCGAGTTCCTCTCGCGCCTGATGGTCAAGCTGGGCGCCAAGGAAGACACCGCCCGCACTGCCGTGGCGGCGGCCGCGCCCGGCGCCGCCCCGAACACCTCGTCGACGCCGGCCAAGGCGCGCGCCAGCACCCTGCCGGCCACCGCGGCGCTGGAGATCGACGACAGCTTCGAACGCGCCTGGCGCCAGGTGGGCCTGGCGCTCGACCGCAGCGGCTTCACCGTCGAAGACCGCGACCGCAGCGCCGGTGTCTACTTCGTGCGCTACATCGACCCGAAGCTCGCCGGCAAGGAAGAACCCAACTTCATCGCCAAGCTGTTCGGTGCCGACAAGGACGCTGCCCGCCCGCAGCGCGTGCGCGTGCTGGTCAAGGGCACGGGCGCCAAGTCGATGGTGACGGTGCAGACCGCCGACGGCGCGGCCGACAACAGCGAGCAGGCGCGCACCATCATCGGCAAGCTGATCGACCAGATGAAGTGACGCCGCCGTGGCGCGGCAGCCGCTGCGCCCATCCGTCGCCCAACGCAACAGGCCTCACCGTGGTGAGGCCTGTTCTGTTTGCGGCGCCGATCGATGATCAGTCGGCGAAGCGCCTGCCCGTCTCGGCCTGCGCCACCACCACCGCCGCCGGCTCGAAGCGCGCGCCGTAGCGGGCCGCCAGCTCCCGCGAACGTTCGACGAAGCGCTTGGCGCCCATCGCGTTGATGAACTGCAGCGCACCGCCGTGGAACGGCGCGAAGCCCCAGCCGAAGATCGAGCCGATGTTGCCGTCGGCCACCGAGCGCAGCACGCCCTCGCCGTAGCAGCGCGCCGCCTCGTTGGCCTGGGCGAACATCAGCCGGTCGATCAACTCACGCTGCGCCGGTTGCTGCGCCGCCACCGGAAACAGCTGGGCCAGCCCGGGCCACAACGTCTTCTCGCCCTTGCTGCCGGCCGCCGGCCAGTCGTAAAAGCCGTGGCCGGCCTTCTTGCCGATGCGTCCAATCTCGCACAGCTGTCGCACCACCGCCATGCCGGGGTGCTCGGCATAGGGCTTGCCCTCGGCGGCCAGGTCCTTCCTGGTCTGGTCGGCCACGTGCAGGCCCAGGCTCAGCGACACCTCGTCCTGCAGCGCCAGCGGCGGCATCGGCATGCCCGCCTGCAGGCCCGCCACCTCGATGCTGCGCGGGTGCACGCCTTCGGCCAGCATGGCAATGCCCTCCATCACGTAGGTGCCGAACACCCGGCTGGTGTAGAAGCCGCGGCTGTCGTTGACGACGATCGGCGTCTTGCCGATCTGCATCACGTAGTCGAAGCCCTTGGCCAGCGTTTCGGGCGAGGTGGCCTTGCCGACGATGATCTCCACCAGCGGCATCTTGTCGACCGGGCTGAAGAAATGCAGCCCGATGAAACTGGCCGGCCGCGCCGAGGCCGTGGCCAGCCCGGTGATCGGCAGCGTGCTGGTGTTGGAGGCGAACACCGCACCGGCGCCGATCACGGCTTCGGCCTTCTTCGTCACGTCGGCCTTGACCGCGCGGTCCTCGAACACCGCCTCGATCACCAGGTCGCAGCCGGCCAGCGCCTCGTAGCTCGTCGTCGGCGTGATGCGGGCCAGCAGCGCGTCGCGCTGCTCGGCCGTGCCGCGGCCCTTCTTCAAGGCCTTGTCCAGCAGGTCCTGGCTGTAGGCCTTGCCCTTGTCGGCCGCTTCCTGCGTGGTGTCGAGCAGCACGCACTCGATGCCCACCTTGGCCGAGACATAGGCGATGCCCGCGCCCATCATGCCGGCGCCCAGGATGCCCAGCTTCCTGACCTTGCTGGCCGGGACAGCCGGAGGCCGCGACGCGCCCTTCTTGATCGCGTTGAGCTGGAACCACAGCGTGTTCAGCATGTTCTTCGATTCGGGGCTGACCACGCAGGCCGCGAAGTAGCGCGATTCGATCAGCAGCGCGGCGTCGAAGTCGACCAGCCCGCCCTCGAACACGCAGCTCATGATGTGCGTGATCGCCGGGTAGTTGTTCCAGCTCTTGGCCGCGGCCATGGCCGGGGCGATGGCCAGCATCTGCGCCACCGCCGGCGAGCGCGAATCGCCACCCGGATAGCGGAACTTGGGCGCGTCCCAGGGCTGCTGCACCTTGGGGTTGGCCAGGCACCAGGCGCGGGCCTGCTCGATGGCCGCCTCGCGGCTGGGCGCCAGCGCATGCACCATGCCCAGCGTCAGTGCCTTGTCGGCCTTGACCTCGCCGCCTTCGCACAGCAGCGGCATCGCCGCCTGCATGCCGATCAGCCGCGGCAGGCGCTGCGTGCCACCGCCGCCGGGCAGCAGGCCCAGCTTGACCTCGGGCGTGCCCAGGCGCGCGCCGGTCACCGCGATGCGGTGGTGGCAGGCCAGCGTCAGCTCGAAGCCGCCGCCAAAGCACATGCCGTGGATCACCGCCACCGCGGGCTTGCCGCATTTCTCCAGCCGGCGCAGCTGGCGCTTCATCACCATCGACAGGTCGAACGCCTCCTGCGCGGTGGTGATGTCGCGGATGCCTTCGAGGTCGGCGCCGGCGAGGAAGTCCTTCTTGCCCGAGGTGATGACCAGGCCCAAGACCTCCGGGTCGGTCTCGAGGCGCTGCACCATCGTCTCGATGGCGGCGCCGGTGATGCCGTTGAGCACGTTCATCGGCCGGCCGGGCAGGTCGATGGTGGCCAGCAGGATGCCGTCGCCGCCCAGTTGGAATTGAATCGCTTCAGTCATGTCGTTTCTCCGGCGGCGTTACAGGCGTTCGATCACGGTGGCGATGCCCATGCCGGCGCCCACGCACAGGGTGGCGGCGCCCAGGCTCTGGCCGGTACGCTCGAGTTCGTCCAGCAGCGTGCCCAGGATCAGGCAACCGGTGGCCCCCAGCGGATGGCCCATCGCGATCGCGCCGCCGTTGACGTTGATGCGCTCGGGGTCGATGTCGAGCGCGCGGGCGGCCTTCATCGGCACCACGGCAAAGGCCTCGTTGATCTCCCACAGGTGAATGTCGCGGGCACGCAGGCCGGCCTTCTTCAGCGCCTTCTCGCAACTGGGTGCCGGGCCGGTCAGCATGATGGTCGGCTCGCTGCCGATCACCGCCATGCTGCGGATGCGGGCGCGCGGCCTCAAGCCCGCGTTGCGCCCCGCCTCGGCCGAGCCGATCAGCATCAGCGCGGCGCCGTCGACGATGCCCGACGAGTTGCCGGCGTGGTGCACATGGTCGATCTTCTCGACGGTGGTGTACTTGCGCAGCGCCGTGCCGTCGAAGCCCATCGCGCCCATCATCGCGAAGCTGGGCTCCAGCTTGGCCAGCGATTCGACGGTGGTGCCCGGGCGGATGGTCTCGTCCTGCGCCAGCAGCAGCAGCCCGGCGATGTCGGTCACCGGCACGATGGATCGGTCGAAGCGGCCGGCCGCACGCGCCGCGGCGGCCAACTGGTGCGAGCGGGCGGCGAACGCATCGACGTCGGCCCGGCCCCAGCCTTCCAGCGTGGCGATCAGGTCGGCGCCGATGCCCTGCGGCGTGAAGCCCAAGGCGGTGTTGACGCGCGGGTCCATGATCCAGGCGCCGCCGTCGCTGCCCATCGGCCAGCGGCTCATAGCCTCGACGCCGCCGGCGACGACGAAGTCTTCCATCCCGCTCATCACCTTGGCCGCGGCCAGGTTGACCGCCTCCAGCCCCGACGCGCAGAAGCGGCTGAGCGTGACGCCGGCCACCGATTCGGCCCAGCCGGCGTCCAGCACCGCGGTGCGCGCGATGTCGGCGCCCTGCTCGCCAACCGGGGTGACGCAGCCCAGCACCAGGTCGTCGACCAGCGCGGTGTCCAGCGCATTGCGGCGCTGCATCGCCTGCAGCAGCGTGCGCAGCAGCCACACGGGGCTGGCCTGGTGCAGGCCGCCGTCT
>JAURXG010000307.1 GCA_030654555.1 Aquabacterium sp. | reverse complement strand
TGGCCAGGTCGGCCCAGGTGGCCACCCGCGTCAGCGGCAGGGCGCCCAGCCGCCGCGGCAGGCCCAGGCCGATCAGCGCGGTGCGGGTGCGGGCGGGCGGCAGCGTGCCGGCCGGCGCGTCCAGCGCCGCACGGGCGTCGGCGATCTCCAGCAGGCCGGCCATCGGCAGCCGCGCCAGCGAGCCGATGGCATGGCCGCGGTCGACCAGCTGCTTGATCAGCAGCAGCCGCTCGACATCGGCGCCCGAGTACAGCCGGTGGCCGCTGGCGGTGAGCGTGGGTCCGACCACCTGGTAGCGCCGCTCCCAGATGCGCAAGGTGGCCACCGGGATGCGCACCATGCGCGCCACGGCGCCGCTGCGGTAGCGCGGCAGTGCGCTGGAGGCGGGATTGAATGTGCTTTGCATCGGATCAGTCTATTCAATCCGGTGTCAGCGCGTGGGGTGCGTGGAATTGACCGGCCATCGATCCGGCTTTGTGGCGGGCGTCGGACCACCGCCCGTCGGCCTGGCCTGCGCTTGGTCGTGGCCGCTCGCGGTCTGGTCGCAAGGCGCTCGCGGCACGGGCGCTGCCTGCCTAGAGTCTCGCCATCGACCCCCCACCGCCCCACCCGAAGGAGCCCACCATGACCACCGCCCGCCGCCTGCAGACCCCCCTGTCGCAACAAGTCCTGTCGCTGGGCCTGGCGGCACTGGTGACCATCGGCGCGCTGGCCGGTGTGCTGGGGCTGGCGGCGTCCGACCAGGCCGCGCTGATGGCGCGTCAGGCCGCGTCGACGCCGCAAGCCATCGCCGCGGGGCTGGTGCTGCCCAAGGCCTGAAACGGTCCTCTGCCCGGCCCTGTGATCCAGGGCCTCTTGACGAGCCGGCCTGGTGCCGGCTCTTTTTTTTGCTCAGGCCGCGGCGTGCGACAGCTTGAAGGCCTGGATCACCGTGCCCAGGTGCGCGGCCTGTTCGCGCAGGCTCTCGGCGGCGGCGGCGCTTTCTTCCACCAGCGCGGCGTTCTGCTGGGTCATGCCGTCGAGCTGGTTGATGGCGTTGTTGACCTGGCCGATGCCGGTGCTCTGCTCGCCGGTGGCCGCGCTGATCTCGTTGATCACGTCGGACACGCGCTGGATGCCGGAGACGATCTCGCCCATCACGCCGCCGGCGTCCTGCACCAGCCGGCTGCCCGACTCGACCCGCTCGACGCTGGCGCCGATCAGGCTCTTGATCTCGCGCGCGGCCTCGGCGCTGCGCTGCGCCAGGCTGCGCACCTCGCCGGCCACCACCGCGAAGCCGCGGCCCTGTTCACCGGCGCGGGCGGCTTCCACCGCGGCGTTCAGCGCCAGGATGTTGGTCTGGAAGGCGATGCCGTCGATGGTGCCGATGATGTCGGCGATCTTGCGGCTGGAGGTGGTGATGTCGTCCATGTTGGCCACCACCTGCTGCACCACCTGGCCGCCACGCTGGGCGGCCAACACGGCCGAGCTGGCCAGCTGGTTGGCGGTGGCGGCCGAGTCGGCGCTCTGGCGCACGGTGCCGGTCAGCTGCTCCATCGCGCTGGCGGTCTGCTGCAGGTTGCTGGCGGTCTGCTCGGTGCGCTGGCTCAGGTCGGTGCTGCCGTTGGCC
>JAURXG010000306.1 GCA_030654555.1 Aquabacterium sp. | reverse complement strand
GCCGCCGGGCTTGAGCGCGCCGCTGGCCTCGGCCGCCTCGACCATCGCCAGCGCGATGCGGTCCTTGATCGAGCCGCCGGGGTTGCTGCGCTCGCTCTTGATCCACACCGTGGCCGAGTCGGAAATGCCCGCGAACAGGCGGTTGATGCGCACATGCGGCGTTTGGCCGATGGTGGACAGGATGTTGTCGGCTTTCATGGATCGATCTCCTTGGGGGTCAGCGGTCAAAGCGTTAGCCGCGATAATCGCATGGTGAAGCAAGCCAGACCGCCGCTGGGGCAAGCATCGAAAGGTGGCCCTGGAGGAAGGTCCGGACTGCACAGGGCGGCGTAGCAGTTAACGGCTGTCCACCGTGAGGTGAGGATCAGAGCAACAGAGACGAGCCGATTCAGTTCGGGTGAAACGGGCAATCTCTACGCGCAGCAACACCGAATAGGCACACGATGATCCGGTCCGGGGAGTGTGCGGGTAGGTGGCATCGAGCCGGCGGGGCGACCCCCGGCCCAGAGGAATGGCGGTCACGGCACCCACGCTTCGCAAGAGGCGCGGGCGCTGCACAGAATCCGGCCTATCGGCTCGCTTCACACTAATTCCGGTCGGCGGTGCCCACAAGGCCTGCCGGCCTTTTCATGCCGGGCCCGATGAATCCCAACGCACAACGACTCTGGCCGCATCCGCGCTGGGCCCTGGCCGCCTTGCTGGCCTGCCTGGGCACGCTGGGCCCGTTCTCGATCGACACCTACCTGCCGGCGTTCTCGGGCATCGCGCAGTCGCTGGGCGCCACGCCCGCGCAGATGCAGCAGACGCTGTCGGCCTACCTGTTCGGCTTCGCGCTGATGAACCTGTTCCACGGCGCGCTGTCCGACAGCTTCGGCCGCCGGCCGGTGGTGCTGTGGGGGCTGGCGCTGTTCACGCTGGCCTCGCTGGGCTGCGCGCTGAGCCAGACCATCGGCCAGCTGGTGTCCTTCCGGGCGCTGCAGGGCATGTCGGCCGGCGCCGGCGTGGTGGTGTCGCGCGCCATCATCCGCGACATGTTCCCGCAGGACGAGGCGCAGCGGGTGATGTCGCAGGTGACCATCTTCTTCGGCGTGGCGCCGGCCATCGCACCGGTGCTGGGCGGCGTGCTGTTCGTGCAGCTGGGCTGGCATTCGATCTTCTGGCTGCTGGTGCTGATCGGCGCGCTGCTGTGGGCGCTGAACTACCGGCTGCTGCCCGAGACGCTGCATGCCGACGCGCGCCAGTCGTTCGCCCCCGGGCCGCTGATGCGCGCCTATGCCGAGCTGGTGCGCAACCCGCGCTTCGTGCTGCTGGTGTTCGCCAGCGGCGTGCCGTTCAACGGCATGTTCCTCTACGTGCTGTCGGCGCCCGAGTGGCTGGGCACGCACCTGAAGCTGGGGCCGACGCAGTTCTTCTGGTTCTTCGGCCTGTCGATCGCCGGCATCATGTCGGGCGCTGCCGTCAGCGGCCGGCTGGCCGGGCGCATGCGCCCGCGCCGGCAGATCCGCTGGGGCTTCGCGATCATGCTGGCGACCTCGCTGCTGAACGTGCTGCTCAACCTGCTGCTGGTGCCGCACCCGGCCTGGGCGCTGCTGCCGGTGGCGGTGTATTCGTTCGGCTGGGCGCTGATGGTGCCGGTGGTCACGCTGATGGTGCTCGACCTCGCGCCCGACCGGCGCGGCATGGCCTCGTCGCTGCAGGCCTGCGTGGGCAGCGCGGCCAACGGCATCGTGGCCGGCGTGCTGGCGCCGCTGGTGATGCATTCCACACAGGGGCTGGCCTGGGCCTCGCTGGGGCTGATGTCGGTCGGGCTGGTGGCCTGGATCGGCGTGCGGCGTCTGCCCGCCTGAGCCAGGGCAGGGCGGCCCGGCACTCAAGATGGCGCCGCCCAGGCCGATAGCGCAGTGAGTGGGGCGTGCCCGTCGGCGGCGTCCTGGTCTCTTGCCACGAGTGCCTTGCCATGTCCAAACCTGCCTCCCGCCCTGTCACCCGCCACGCCCTTGCTGCGGGGCTGATCGCCGCCGCGGTGGCGGCCCTGACGGTCGCCGCGCCAGCGCGGGCGGCCGACCCGCACGCGGCGCCGGCCAAGGCGGCACCGGCCCCGGCACCGAAGGCGGCCGCTGCCGGCGCCACCGCCGCCGACCCGATGGACACACTGCGCGAGAAACTGGCCACCAAGCTGGGCGCGATGAAGGCGCCCGAGGCGCCTTCGCCCTATGTGATGCGGGTGGTGTCGAAGTCGGGCGAACCGGCGCCCGGCACCGCCGCCGCGCATGTGGCGGCCAACGCGGCGGGCCACGACGCGGCCAAACCGGCTGGGCACGGCGGCACCCCGGCCAAGATCGCCAAGCTGCGCGCAGCGAAAGCGGCCGCCGGCCACAAGCCCGACGGCCATGCCGCGCACTGGAGCTACGCCGGCAGCGGCGGCCCCGAAGCCTGGGGCCAGCTCAAGCCCGAGTTCTCGACCTGCGCCACCGGCGAGCGCCAGAGCCCGATCGACATCCGCAGCGGCGTGAAGGTGGATCTGGAGCCGATCCAGTTCGACTACCGGCCCTCGGGCTTCAGCGTGAACGACACCGGCCACACCATCCAGGTCAACCTGGCCGGTGGCAACGCCATCGAGGTGCAGGGCCGGCGTTTCGACCTGGTGCAGTTCCACTTCCACCGGCCGTCCGAGGAGCGCATCAACGGCCGCCAGTTCGACATGGTGGCGCATTTGGTGCACAAGGACCCCGAGGGCCGGCTGGCGGTGGTGGCCGTGCTGCTCGACCGCGGCGGCGCGCAGCCGCTGGTGCAGACGATCTGGAACAACCTGCCGCTGGAGAAGCACAGCGAAGTCAGCGTGCGCGCCGACATCGACATGAACCAGCTGCTGCCGGCCGACCGGCGCTACTTCACCTACATGGGCTCGCTGACCACGCCGCCCTGCAGCGAGGGCGTGCTGTGGCTGGTGCTGCAGCAGCCGATGCCCATCGCGCAGGACCAGATCGGCGTGTTCTCGCGCCTGTACCCGATGAACGCCCGCCCGGTGCAGCAGGCCGCCGGCCGGCTGATCAAGCAATCCAACTGACTGGCTCGATCCCGATGAACCACACCCCTCGCATCGCCCTGCTCGCGGCCGCCCTGTCTGCGCTCACCGCCACCGCCTGGGCCGGCCGCCCGCTGGCCACCGACGATGCCGGCACCGCCGAGGTCGGCACCTGCCAGGTCGAGGGCTGGATCGAGCGTGCCGGCAGCGAGGGCGCGTGGGTGGTCGCGCCGGCCTGCGGCGTCGCCAAGGGGCTCGAACTGGGTGCCGACCACACGCGCCCACGCCATCGCGACGACCTGCGGGGTTCGGCCGGCCTGGCGCTCAAGTGGGTGCCCGAGGCCTGGCGCGCCGACAGCCCGGCCGGGGAGATCGGCTTCGGCCTCAAGCTGGCCCAGTCCTTCGACCGCCCGGCCGGCGCCGGCTGGCGCGGCAGCGAGACCGGTGCGCTGGCACTGGCCACGCTGCAGCCCGGCAGCGGCTGGACGGTGCACGCCAACCTCGGCGCCACGCGCGAGCGCAGCAGCGGCACCACCGCCGCGCTGCTGAACCTGGCGGTCGTCTGGGCGCCGCACGAGCAGGCGCTGCTGTTTGCCGAGACCCAGGCCAACAACCGCCGGCCGGTGTTCGGCGGCACGGTCAACACCGTGGGCGGCCGCTGGTGGCTGGCGCAGGACCGCCTCGGCGTCGATCTCACCGCCAGCCGCGAGGCCGGCATCGGCGGCGCCACGCTGTGGACGGTGGGCCTGGGCTGGTACGGCTTGTCGTTCTGATACCTTCCATCTGCCGGCCGGACCACGGCCGCAGCGCGCAGAGGCGCCCCGTTTGTGACAATGTTCACGACCGGGCGCCCGCCTGTCGTGATCACCTGCGTCCCCGCCCACCCGTCAGCATCTAAACCAAGGCTTTCACAAGCTCTCGCAAGTCCCTATTTTGAAACGATTTTTGCCATTCACTGGCTTGAAGAGAATCCAGTAAGTAGTTGATTTGATTGATTTTTCCAGCCCTGACCTGGATACCCGACGATTTCTGCGATAAAGTGGAGTTTCGTGGGGATAGGTGGGAAAAAGTGGCTGGATTCGTGTTTCAGGGCACCTCGGCGTTGTCGCTGGATGGCAAGGGGCGGTTTGCCGTCCCGACGCGCCATCGCGACGCGCTGGCTGCGCTGTCGTCCAACCAGCTCACCCTGACCCAGCACCCGGTGGGCTGCCTGCTGGTGTTCCCGCGGCCGGCCTGGGAGGGTTTTCGCGCCCAGCTGCTGGGCCTGCCGATGGAAGCCGATGGCTGGCGCCGTTTCTTCGTGGGCAGCGCGGCCGACGTGGAGGTCGATTCGGCCGCCCGCGTGCTGGTGCCGCCCGAACTGCGCGCCGCTGCCGGACTGGACAAGGACGTGCTGCTGCTGGGCATGGGCCACCGGCTCGAGTTGTGGGACGCGGCGCGGTATGCCGCCCATCAGGCGCAGGTGACGGCCGGGCCGATGCCCGACGCCATCAAGAGTTTTGTCTTCTGATGGCCACCCACGCTGCCGGGCAGCACACCACCGTCTTGCTGGCCGAGGCTGTCGACGCGATCGCGTTGCGGCCTGAGGGCGTCTACGTCGACGGCACCTTCGGCCGCGGCGGCCACAGCCGGGCGCTGCTGGCCCGCCTGGGCCCCGCCGGCCGGCTGATCGCCTTCGACAAGGACCCCGAGGCGGTGGCCGTCGGCGAGGCCCTGGCCGCCGAGGACCCGCGCTTTGCCATCGTGCACGAGAGCTTTGCCGACATGGTGCCGGCGCTGGCCGCGCGCGGCATCCGGCAGGTCGACGGCGTGCTGCTGGATCTGGGCGTGAGTTCGCCGCAGATCGACAACCCCGAGCGGGGCTTCAGTTTCCGGTTCGATGCGCCGCTGGACATGCGCATGGACACGACCCGTGGCGAGACCGCCGCGGAATTCCTGGCGCGCGCCGACGAGCGCCGCATTGCGGAGGTGATTCGTGACTATGGCGAAGAACGGTTTGCTGTACCGGTTGCAAAGGCGATTGTTGCTCGCCGGGACGGCGGGGCCCCTGTTCGAACCACGCTCGAACTTGCCAAGATCGTGGCTGGTGCGGTCAAGACCCGCGAGCCGGGCCAGGACCCTGCAACGCGGACATTTCAAGCTCTTCGGATTCTCGTCAACGGTGAGCTCACGGAGCTCGAACAGGGGCTGAAGGCCGTGCTGGCGCTGCTGGCGCCCGGCGGGCGGCTGGCGGTGATCAGCTTCCACTCGCTGGAAGACCGCATCGTCAAGACCTTCATCGCCCGCGAGAGCCGCGAGTTGATCGATCGCCGCGCGCCCAGCCTGTACGCCGCGCCGCAGCAGATGAAGCTGATCGCGCACGGCCGCATCAAGCCCGGCGAGGCCGAGGTGCGCGCCAACCCGCGCGCCCGCTCGGCCACGCTGCGGGTGGCCGAGCGCAGCACCGCGCACTTCCCGGACGGGGAGGTGCCCGCATGACGAAGTTCAACGTGCTGCTGCTGCTGGCGGTGATCGCCAGTGCGCTGCTGCTGGTGAAGACGGCCTACGAGGCGCGCACGCTGTTCACCAGCATCCACCGCGCCGAGGTCGAGGCCGTGCGCCTGGCCGGCGAGCAGAAGCGCCTGGAGGCCGATCGCCAGCTGCAGGCCACCAACCTGCGCGTCGAGCGCACCGCGCGCGAGCGGCTGAAGATGAGCACCGCCACGCCCGCCGTCACGATGTACGAAAGCCGCGCGGCCGGCGCTGCGGCGGGGGCCACGCCATGAAGAAGCTGCTCGCCAACACCAGCGTGCGCGGCGTCAACTACGCCACCAGCCCGCTGCTGGCCAGCAAGACGCCCAACTGGCGCAGCCGCTTCATCGTGGCCGCGGTGGGCCTGGGCTTCGCCGGCCTGCTGGGCCGCGCCGCCTACATCCAGCTGATCGGCCCCGAGTACTTCCAGAAGGAGGGCGAGAAGCGCTACGCCCATTCGCTGGAGGTGCCGGCCACGCGCGGGCGCGTGCTCGACCGCGGCGGCCAGCTGCTGGCCACCAGCGTGCCGGTGCCCAGCGTCTGGGCCATCCCCAAGGACTTCAAGGCCACGCCCGAGCAGCGCCAGCAGCTGATCAAGCTGCTGGGCATGGACGCGCGTGAGTTCGAGCAGCGCCTGGGCAGCGGCAGCGCCAACTTCGCGTGGCTGCGCCGCCAGATCGACACCGACACCTGGACGCAGATCGCCGCGCTGGGCATCAAGGGCCTGTACCAGACCCGCGAGTACCGGCGCCGCTACCCCGAGGGCGAGTCGGCGGCGCATGTGGTGGGCTTCACCAACCTCGAAGACCAGGGCCAGGAGGGCATCGAGCTGGCCTTCCAGAAGCAGCTGCAGGGCCACAACGGCACGCGCGGCGTGGTCAAGGACCGGCTGGGCCGGGTGATCGAGGACCTGGGCGCCAACGTCGAACCGGCCGACGGCAGCGACATCGCGCTGTCGGTGGATGCCAAGGTGCAGTTCTTCGCCTACCAGCGGGTGCGCGACGCGGTGCTCGAGCACAAGGCCAAGGCCGGCAGCGTGGTGGTGCTCGACACCCAGACCGGCGAGGTGCTGGCGCTGGCCAACTACCCCAGCTACGACCCCGGCGAGCGCGGTCGGCGCACCGGCGAGCAGCTGCGCAACCGCGCGCTGACCGACATCTTCGAGCCCGGCTCGACGATGAAGCCGCTGGTGATGGCGCTGGCGCTGGAGACCGGCAAGGTCAGGTCGGAGCAGGTGCTGACGACCGCGCCCGGCAGCGTGGTGGTCGGCGGGATCGCGATCAAGGACGCCCACGGCCATGCGGCGCTGTCCGCACGCGAGGTGATCCAGAAGAGCAGCAACATCGGCATCGTGCGCGTGGCCATGACGATGCAGCCGCGCGAGCTGTGGGACCTGTACTCCAGCGTGGGCTACGGCCAGAAGCCGCAGATCAACTTTCCCGGCGCGGTGACCGGCCGGCTGCGGCCTTACAAGACCTGGCGCCCGATCGAGCAGGCCACGATGGCCTACGGCTACGGCCTGTCGGCATCGCTGCTGCAGATGGCGCGCGCCTACACCGTCTTCGCCCGCGACGGCGAGGTGATCCCGATCAGCCTGCTCAAGCAGGACCATCCGGCTGCCGGCATCCGCGTGTTCTCGCCCGAGACCGCGCGCGAGGTGCGTCACATGCTGCAGATGGCGGCCGGCCCCGGCGGCACCGGCCCGCTGGCGCAGACCATCGGCTACTCGGTGGGCGGCAAGAGCGGCACCGCGCACAAGCAAGAGGGCAAGGGCTACGCCAGCAACAAGTACCGCTCGTGGTTCGTCGGCCTGGCGCCGATCGACAAGCCGCGCATCGTCGTGGCGGTGATGGTCGACGAGCCCAGCAACGGCCAGTATTACGGCGGTGCGGTGGCCGCGCCGGTGTTCAGCCAGGTGGTGCAGCAGACGCTGCGCACCATGGGCGTGGCGCCCGACCTGGACGTCAAGCCCAGCGTGGTGGCCAAGGCCCTGCCCGCGGTGCCGGAGAGCTTCTGAGCATGACCACGCTGCTGCACACCACCACCGACGCCGCCGCCTGGCTGGCGGCGCGGGTGCGCACGGGCGGCCAGGGCACGCTGCGCATCGACAGCCGGCAGGTGCAGCCGGGCGATGCCTTCATCGCCTGGCCGGGCTTTGCCACCGATGGCCGCAAGTTCGTGCCCGACGCACTGGCCGCCGGCGCCGTGGCCTGCCTGGTCGAGGCCGAGGGCGCCGACAACTTCGCGCTGGACCCGTCCGATGCCCGCATCGCGCTGCTGCCGGGTTTGAAGGCGGCCACCGGCGAGATCGCCGCGGCCTGGTTCGGCCAGCCCGCGCGCCAGCTGGCGGTGATAGCCGTCACCGGCACCAACGGCAAGAGCAGCACCGCGTGGTGGACGGCGCAGGCCTTGTCGGCGCTGGGCCGGCGCTGCGGGGTGGTGGGCACGCTCGGGATCGGCGAGCCGCCGCGTGCCGCGACGGGTGGCGAGCCGCCGCGCATCGACGCGCCCGGCAGCCTGGTCCACACCGGCCTGACCACGCCCGACCCGGTCACCTTGCAGGCCGGCTTGCGGCAGATGGCCGACAACGGCTTCGTGGCCTGTGCGATCGAGGCCTCGTCGATCGGCCTGGTCGAGCAGCGCCTGGCCGGCACGCCGATCGCGGTGGCGCAGTTCACCAACTTCACCCGCGATCACCTCGACTTCCATGGCGACATGGCCGGCTACTGGGCGGCCAAGCGCGCGCTGTTCGGCTGGCCAGGCCTGCGTGCGGCGGTGGTCAATGTCGACGACGACCAGGGCGCCGCGCTGGCCGATGAACTGCGCGCCGGCGCGATCGACCTGTGGACCACCTCGGTGTGCAAGCCCACCCGGCTGCACGCTGAAGACCTGGGTTACCTCGACGGCGGCCTGGCCTTCACGCTGGCCGAGGGCGAGCAGCGCGTGGCGGTGCGCAGCCGGCTCATCGGCGACTACAACGCCCACAACCTGCTGGCGGTGATGGGGGCGCTGCGCGCGCTCGGCGTGCCGCTGCAACAGGCGGCTGCGGTGGTGCCGCAGCTCACGCCGGTGCCCGGTCGCATGGATCGTGTGCCCAGCCCCCCCGGCCAGCCCGAGGTGGTGGTCGATTACGCCCACACCCCCGACGCGCTGGACAAGGTGCTGGGCGCGCTGCGCCCGCTGGCCACCGCCCGCGGCGGCGCGCTGTGGTGCGTGTTCGGCTGCGGCGGCAACCGCGATGCCAGCAAGCGGCCGTTGATGGGCGCCATCGCGCAACGTGGCGCCGACCAGATCGTGCTGACCAGCGACAACCCGCGCCACGAAAGCCCGGTCGCTATCCTGGAGCAGATCCGCGCCGGCATGGCCGACAGCCCGGCGGTGGTGGTGATCGAGGACCGGCGCCAGGCCATCGCCCATGCGGTGGGCCGCGCCGCGGCCAACGACGTGGTGCTGATTGCCGGCAAGGGCCACGAGGACACGCAGGACATCGCCGGCGTCAAGCGGCCGTTTTCCGATGCGGCGGTGGCGGCACAGGTGCTGGCGCAGAGGAGCGCGGCATGAGCGACTGCCTGATGACACTGGCCCAGGCACAGGCATTGCTGTCCGACGCCACCCTGGTGGGCGACGGCGCCACGCCGCTGCAACGCGTGCACAGCGACACCCGCACGCTGCGCCCGGGCGACCTGTTCGTGGCGCTGCGCGGCGAGCGCTTCGACGCCAACGACTTCCTGCCGCAAGCCAAGGCCAGCGGCGCGGTGGCGGCGCTGGCCGAGCGCGGCTTGGCCGAAGCCGGCCTGCCCGGTCTGCGGGTGCCCGATGCGCTGGCCGCGCTGCAGCAGCTGGCCACCGGCTGGCGCGCGCAGCTGCAACTGCCGCTGATCGCGGTGACCGGCAGCAACGGCAAGACCACGGTCACCCAGATGATCGCGGCCATCCTGCGCGCCTGGGTGGGCGAGGCCTCGCTGGCCACGGTGGGCAACTACAACAACCACATCGGCGTGCCGCTGACCGTGCTGCGCCTGCGGCCGGCGCACCGCATCGCCGTGCTCGAGCTGGGCATGAACCACCCGGGCGAGATCGCCGAACTGGCCGCCATTGCCCAGCCCACGGTGGCCGTGGTCAACAACGCCCAGCGTGAGCACCAGGAGTTCATGGCCAGCGTGGAGGCCGTGGCACACGAGAACGGCACCGTCCTCACCTCGCTGCCCGCCGACGGCGTGGCGGTGTTCCCGGCCGACGATGCGCATGCCGCGGTGTGGCGCACGCTGGCCGGTGCACGCCGTCAGCTGAGCTTTGCGCTGCAGGGCCCGGCCGACGTGACGCTGGACGACCAGCCGCCGCCGGCCTGGGTGGCCGATGCCCAGGGCGGCCACTGGACGCTGCGCATCCACACCCCCGCCGGCGACGCGGCCCTGCAGGTGCACGTGCCCGGCCGCCACAACCTGCACAACGCGCTGGCCGCGGCCACCACCGCGCTGGCCGCGGGTGTGCCGTTGGCGGCCATCGCACAGGGGCTGGCCGACTTCCGGCCGGTGACAGGGCGCTCGCAACTGGCGGCACTGACGGTCAACGGCCGGCCGGTGACGCTGGTCGACGACAGCTACAACGCCAACCCCGATTCGGTGCGCGCGGCCATCGACTTGCTGGCCACGCTGCCCGGTCCCCGCTGGCTGGTGCTGGGCGACATGGGCGAAGTGGGCGAGCAGGGCCCGGCCTTCCATGCCGAGGTGGGCGCCTATGCCCGCGCCGCGGGCATCCAGCAGCTGTGGACGGCGGGTGCCTTGTGCCTCCACGCCGCCACCGCCTTCGGTGCCGGCGCAAGGCACTTCAGCGATGCGGCCGCGGTGATCGCGGCGCTGGCCGACGCGCCGGCCTGCGCCTCGGTACTGGTCAAGGGATCGAAATTCATGCACATGCCCACCGTGGTGGCGGCGCTGCGGCAGCGTGCTGCGGCCAGCAAGGCAGGGGGCCCCCATGCTGCTTAGCCTGAGCCAGTGGTTGCTGGCGCAGTTCCCCGAGTGGGGCTTCCTGCGCGTGTTCCAGTACCTCACCTTCCGCGCGGTGATGTCGGCGCTGACGGCGCTGCTGATCGGCCTGGGCTTCGGCCCCTGGGTGATCCGCAAGCTCACCGAGCTGAAGATCGGCCAGCCGATCCGCGAGTACGGCGTGGCCAGCCACCTGGCCAAGCGCGGCACGCCCACCATGGGCGGCGTGCTGATCCTCATCGGCATCGGCGTGTCGACCTTGCTGTGGTTCGACTGGAGCAACCGCTTCGTCTGGGTGGTGATGCTGGTCACCTTCGGTTTCGGCGCGGTGGGCTGGGCCGACGACTGGCGCAAGGTGGTCGACAAGAACCCCGAGGGCATGCGCTCGCGCGAGAAGTTCTTCTGGCAGTCGCTGATCGGCCTGGTGGCCGCGGCCTACCTGGCCTTCGCGGTGTCGGAGAGCACCAACCTGCGCGTGCTGGAGCTGTTCGTGCGCTGGGTGCAGAGCGGCTTCTCGAACGACCTGCCGCCGCGCGCCGACCTGATGCTGCCGTTCTTCAAGTCGGTGAGCTACCCGCTGGGCGTGTTCGGCTTCATCGCGATGAGCTACTTCGTGATGGTGGGCGCTAGCAACGCGGTCAACTTCACCGACGGGCTCGACGGCCTGGCCATCATGCCGGTGGTGCTGGTGGGTTCGGCGCTGGGCATCTTTGCCTACATCGTGGGCAACTCGGTCTACAGCAAGTACCTGCTGTTCCCCTACATCCCCGGCGCCGGCGAGCTGCTGATCTTCTGCGGCGCGATGGCCGGCGCGGGCCTGGCCTTCCTGTGGTTCAACGCCCACCCGGCGCAGGTGTTCATGGGCGACGTGGGCGCGCTGGCGCTGGGCGGCGCGCTGGGCACCATCGCCATCATCACGCGCCAGGAGATCGTGCTGGGCATCATGGGCGCGGTGTTCGTCGCCGAGGTGCTGTCGGTGATGCTGCAGGTGAGCTGGTTCAAGTTCACCAAGAAGAAGTTCGGCACCGGCCGGCGCATCTTCAAGATGGCGCCGCTGCACCACCACTTCGAGAAGAGCGGCTGGACCGAGACCCAGGTGGTGATCCGCTTCTGGATCATCACGATGCTGCTGTGCCTGGTCGGGCTGGCCAGCCTGAAGCTGAGATGACCCACCCCCGAAGCGCCCTCGGCGCTCCCCCTCAAGGGGGCGCCCCCAGCGGTCCGGCAAAGCCGGTTCCGCGGCGGCCGCTTGGCTGGGCCGCAGCGTGCCCGTTTGTGTTCGATGCAACCAGCTCGGCCGTGGGGGTGTTGGCGTGAAACACCTTGAGGGCCTGTCCGTGCTGGTGCTGGGCCTCGGGCAATCCGGGCTGGCGATGGCGCGCTGGTGCGCCCGCCACGGCGCGTTGCTGCAGGTGTGGGACAGCCGCGAGGCGCCGCCGCAGGCCGAGGCGCTGCGGGCGGCCGTGCCGCAGGCGCGGCTGTTGAGCGGCCCGCTGGGCGCCGAGCAACTGGCCGGCGTGCAGATGGTGCTCAAGAGCCCCGGCCTGGCGCCGGGTGATGCGCGCATCGCGCCGCTGCTGGAGGCCGCACGCGCCACCGGCATCGCGCTGGGCGGCGAGCTCGACCTGTTCGCCCGCGCGCTGGCCGACCTGAAGGCCGAGCGCGGTTATGCACCGCAGGTGCTGGCGATCACCGGCACCAACGGCAAGACCACCACCACCGCGATGTGCGCGCTGCTGGTGGCACGCTGTGGCCGGCGGGTGGCCATGGCCGGCAACATCGGCCCGACCCTGCTCGACACGCTGGCCGCGGCGCTGGACCTGGAGCCCGCACCGCAGGCGCCGGCCGACGCGCCGACCGAGGCCGCCCTGCAGGCGCTTGTCGACGATGGCGGCGCGGTGTTGCAGGACGAAGCGGCGATCGAGACGCCGGAGCCCTCGGCGGTGGAATCCGCTGCCGACGCGCCGCCCGACGACGAAGCCCCGCTGCAACTGGCCCCACCGCCGCCGGCCGCGCCGGTGTTCGAGCACCTGCCCGAGGTGTGGGTGCTCGAGCTGTCGAGCTTCCAGCTCGACGGCGTGCGCGGCTTCGAGCCCTCGGCCGCCGCGGTGCTCAACGTCACGCAAGACCACCTCGACTGGCACGGCACGATGGACGCGTATGCGGCGGCCAAGGCGCGGGTGTACGGGGAGCAGGCAGTGATGGTGGTCAACCACGACGACCTGCGTGTCGAGGCGATGGTGCCGGCGCCGGTGATGGTCAAGGGCGGCCGCGGCAAGCCGACCCGGGCGGTGGGCCGCAAGGTGGTGCGCTTCGGACTGGACGCACCGCGGCACCCGGGCGACTTCGGCCTGGTGGTCGAGAACGGCATGGCCTGGCTGGTGCGCGCGCGCGAGGTGGACGAGACCTTGAAGCGCCGCAAAGGCGAGGACGAAGAAATCCACCTGCAGCGCCTGATGCCCGCCGACGCGCTGCGCATCCGCGGCCGGCACAACGCCGCCAACGCGCTGGCCGCGCTGGCGCTGAGCACCGCCATCGGCTGCCCGCTGAGCAACCTGCTGCATGGCCTGCGCGAATACCGCGGCGAGCCGCATCGCGTCGAGTTCATCGCCAGCGTCGGCGGTGTGGAAGCCTTCGACGACAGCAAGGGCACCAACGTGGGTGCCACCGTGGCCGCGCTCGAAGGGCTGGGCGCGGACAAGGCGCCGGCCAGGCTGGTGGTGATCCTGGGTGGCGACGGCAAGGGTCAGGATTTCGGCCCATTGGCCGCGCCCACTGCGCGTTACGCCCGGGCGGTGGCCTTGATCGGCCGCGACGCCGCGGCCATCGAGTCGGTGCTGGCCGCCGATGCCGCCGCGGCCGCCGTGCCGCGCCAGCACCACGCCAGCCTGGAGGCGGCCGTGGCCTGGTGCTTCGAGCAGGCACGCCCCGGCGACGCGGTGCTGCTCAGCCCGGCCTGCGCCAGCCTGGACATGTTCCGCAACTACGCCCACCGCGCCGAGGTGTTCGTCGCCGCGGTGCAGTCGCTGGCCGCTGACCGCGGGGAGGCCTTGGCATGAGTGCCCTGATGCAGCGCCTCGGTCTGATCGGCCTGATCGAACGCCTGCGCGCCCCACGCGCCGACACCGACGACCGCCTGCCGATCCGCGACTGGGCCGGCCCGGCCAGCGGTCAGCCCACCCGCATCTCGGGCTTCGACCAGGGTCTGGTGTGGTGCGTGGTGGCCCTGCTGGCGCTGGGCCTGGTGATGGTCTATTCGGCCAGCGTGGCCCTGCCCGACAGCCCCAAGTACGCACGCTACTCGCCGACCTTCTTCCTCGGCCGGCATGCGCTGTCGCTGGGCATCGCCTTCGTGGCGGCGCTGGTGGTGGTGCAGATCCCCATCAAGCTGTGGGAGCGGGCGGCGCCTTGGCTGTTCGTCGCCTCGCTGGTGCTGCTGGTGCTGGTGCTGGTTCCCGGCCTGGGCAAGGGCGTGAACGGCGCGCGGCGCTGGCTGCCGCTGGGGGTGATGAACTTCCAGCCCAGCGAGCTGGCCAAGCTGGCGATGGCCATGTACGCGGCCAGCTACATGGTGCGCAAGATGGACGTCAAGGAGCGCTTCATCAAGGCGGTGTGGCCGATGGCGGTGGCGCTGGCGGTGATCGGCGTGCTGCTGCTGGCCGAGCCCGACATGGGCGCCTTCGTCGTCATCGCGATGGTGGCGCTGGGCATCCTGTTCCTGGGCGGCGTGAACGGGCGCATGTTCGCCGTGAGCGTGGCCATGCTGCTGGGTGCGATGGTGCTGATGATCGTCACCAACCCCTGGCGCATGCAGCGCGCGCTGGCCTTCACCGACCCGTTCGATCCGCTGTACGCCGCGGGCAAGGGCTACCAGCTGAGCCACTCGCTGATCGCCTTCGGCCGTGGTGAGCTGACCGGCCAGGGCCTGGGCGGCAGCATCGAGAAGCTGCACTACCTGCCCGAGGCGCACACCGACTTCCTGATGGCGGTGATCGGCGAGGAGCTCGGCTTCATTGGTGTGGCCTGCGTGATCGTGGCCTTCTTCTGGCTGACGCGCCGCATCTTCGTCATCGGCCGCCAGGCGGTGGTGCTCGACCGCGTGTTCGCCGGCCTGATGGTGCAGGGCATCGGCATCTGGATGGGCGGCCAGACGCTGATCAACCTGGGCGTCAACCTGGGCGCGCTGCCGACCAAGGGCCTGACACTGCCCCTGCTGAGCTACGGCGGCTCGGCCATCCTGATGAACCTGGTGGCGCTGGCGATCGTGGTGCGCGCCGACATCGAGAACCGCAACATGATGCGGGGAGGGCGAGAGTGATGCCGCACCTCGTCATCATGGCTGCGGGCACCGGCGGGCACATCATCCCGGGCATCGCCGTGGCGCGCGAGGTGCAGCGGCGCGGCTGGACCGTCAGCTGGCTGGGCACGGCCACCGGCATGGAGAACAAGCTGGTGCCGCCCACCGGCATCCCGCTGGACGTGCTGGCCTTCAGCGGCCTGCGCGGCAAGGGCCTGCTGCACACGCTGACCGGCGGGCTGCGGCTGCTCAAGGCCTTCTGGGATGCGGCGGCCATCCTGCGCCGGCGCGGTGCCAGCGCGGTGCTGGGCATGGGCGGCTACGTCTGCTTCCCCGGCGGCCTGATGGCCAGCCTGCTGGGCAAGCCGCTGATGCTGGTCAACGCCGACGCCGCGCTGCTGCTGTCGAACAAGGCCCTGCTGCCGGTGGCCGATCGCGTGGCCTTCGGCTTCGACGGCCCGGCCGCCCAGGTCAAGCGCGGCCTGGTCACCGGCAACCCGGTGCGCGCCGAGATCGAGACGCTGCCCGCGCCCGCTGCGCGTTATGCCGGCCGCAGCGGGCCGCTGCGCCTGCTGGTGGTGGGCGGCAGCCTGGGCGCGCAGGTGCTCAACGCCACCGTGCCGGCGGCGCTGGCGCTGATGCCGGCCGAAACGCGCCCGCAGGTGGTGCACCAGACCGGCGCTGCCCAGCTCGACGCGGTGCGCGCGGCCTATGCCTCAGCCGGCATCGCCGCCGAGGTGCTGCCCTTCATCGACGACATGGCGCAGCGCCTGGCCGACTGCGACCTGATGATCTGCCGCGCCGGTGCGGTGACGGTGAGCGAACTCTGCGCCGCCGGCGTGCCGGCGCTGCTGGTGCCGCTGGTGGTCAGCACCACCGCGCACCAGCGCGACAACGCCGAGTACCTGGCCGGCCAGGGCGCCGGGCTGCACCTGCCGCAGTCGCAGCTGAACGCCGAATCGCTGGCCGCGCAACTGCAGGCGCTGGACCGGGCCCAACTGTTGGTGATGGCCGAGAAGGCCCGCGCATTGGCCAAGCCCCAGGCCGCGGCCCGCGTGGCCGATGAGCTGGAGAAACTGGTGAACAAGCCATGAAACACGCCGTCAAGCCGATCCACTTCGTCGAGAACATGCGCGTGCCGACGAAGTGCACCGCTGCACACAGCGAGCTCAGCGCATGAAACACGCCGTCAAACACATCCACTTCGTCGGCGTCGGTGGCGCCGGCATGAGCGGCATCGCCGAAATCCTGCACAACCTGGGCTACCGCGTGTCGGGCAGCGACCAGGCCGACAGCCCCACGGCGCGCCGGCTGGCCGAGCTGGGCATCCGCGTGTTCGTCGGCCACGATGCGGCGCACATCGCCGGCGCGCAGGCGGTGGTCACCTCCACGGCCGTCAAGGGCGACAACCCCGAGGTGCTGGCCGCGCGCAGCAAGCGCATCCCGGTGGTGCCGCGCGCGGTGATGCTGGCCGAGCTGATGCGCCTGAAGTCGGGCATCGCCATCGCCGGCACCCACGGCAAGACCACCACCACCTCGCTGGTCACCTGCGTGCTGGCCGAGGCGGGGGTCGATCCCACCTTCGTGATCGGCGGCAAGCTCAATTCGGCGGGTGCCAACTCGCGGCTGGGCTCGGGCGACTACATCGTCGTCGAGGCCGACGAGAGCGACGCCTCGTTCCTGAACCTGATGCCCATCATGGCCGTCGTCACTAACATCGACGAAGACCACATGGACACCTACGGCCACGACTTCGCGCGGCTGAAGGCGGCGTTCGTCGAGTTCCTGCACCGCATGCCGTTCTACGGCGCGGCCATCGTCTGCAGCGACGACGCCGGTGTGCGCTCGGTACTGCCGATGGTCTCGCGCCCGCTGATCACCTACGGTCTGGGCGAAGGCGCCCAGGTGCGGGCGGTGGACGTGCAGGCGCTGCCCGGCGGGCAGATGCGCTTCACCTGCCAGCGCCGCAACGGGCAGATCCTGCCCGACCTGCCCATCACGCTGAACCTGCCGGGCGAGCACAACGTGCGCAACGCGCTGGCCGCCATCGCCGTGGCCACCGAGCTGGAGCTGCCCGACGCGCCCATCGTCAAGGCGCTGGCCGAGTTCACCGGCGTGGGCCGGCGCTTCCAGCGTTATGGCGAGCTGCCGGTGTCCGAGCACAACGGCGGCGGTGAATTCACGCTGATCGACGACTACGGCCACCACCCGGTGGAGATGGCCGCGGTGATCGCCGCCGCGCGCGGCGCCTTCCCGGGCCGCCGGCTGGTGCTGGCCTTCCAGCCGCACCGCTACACCCGCACCCGCGACTGTTTCGAGGATTTCGTCAAGGTGATGGGCCAGGCCGACGTGGTGCTGCTGACCGAGGTCTACGCCGCCGGTGAATCGCCGATCGTGGCGGCCGACGGCCGGGCGCTGTCGCGTGCGCTGCGCGTGGCCGGCAAGGTCGATCCGGTGTTCGTCGACGACGTGGCGGTGCTGCCCGAGGTGATCGTCGCGCAGGCGCGTGGTGGCGACGTGGTCATCTGCATGGGCGCCGGCTCCATCGGCGCGGTGCCCGGCAAGGTGGTCGAGAAGTTCCTGGGGGACATGGCATGAGCGCAGGATGGGTGATGCCGGCCATCGACGTCGGAACGCTGGGCAAGACGGCGGTGCTGATGGGCGGCAGCAGCGCCGAGCGCGAGATCTCGCTGATGTCGGGCAGTGGCGTGCTGGCCGCGCTGCGCAGCCAGGGCGTCGATGCGCACGCGTTCGACCCGGCGCAAACCGAGTTGGGTGAATTGAAGCGCGAGGGCTTCGTCCGCGTCTTCATCGCGCTGCATGGCCGCCACGGCGAGGACGGCACGGTGCAGGGCGCGCTCGAGCTGATGGGCCTGCCCTACACCGGATCGGGCGTGATGGCCTCGGCCATCGCGATGGACAAGACCATGACCAAGCGCGTGTGGCTGGCCGAAGGGCTGCCCACGCCGCGCTTCGTCTGGCTGGACAGCGATAACCAGGCACGCGAGCGGCTGCGCACCGTGCCCGACGAACTGGGCCTGCCGCTGATCGTCAAGCCGCCGCGCGAAGGCTCGTCGATCGGCATCAGCAAGGTGGCGGGCTATTCGGAGATGGCCGACGCGGTAGCGCTGGCCGCCAAGTACGACGCCGACGTGCTGTGCGAGGAGTTCATCGCCGGCGAGGAAATCACCTGCCCGGTGATCGGCAGCGGCCGCGCCGCGCAGGCCCTGCCGGTGGTGCGCATCGTCGCTCCCGAGGGCAAGTACGACTACCAGAACAAGTACTTCACCGACGACACTTCCTACCTGTGTCCCAGTGGCCTGGCCCCAGACGAAGAACGTGAGATCCAGCGCATCGTCGTCGCTGCGTACAAGGCCCTGGGCTGCCGGGGCTGGGGGCGCGCCGACTTGATGATCCGCGCCGCCGATCGCAAGCCCTTCCTGCTGGAGATGAACACCTCGCCCGGCATGACCGGGCACTCGCTGGTGCCGATGTCGGCGCGCGCGGCCGGCATCAGCTACGAGCAGCTGTGCGTCTACCTGCTGTCCACCGCCACGCTCGACAGCGCCCCCGCCCAGCCGACGGGTGCCTGACTCATCATGGCCAACGCCTTCACCCAGCCCTACGGACGCCAGGCGGCGATCAGCCTGCCGGCCGACGTGCGGCTGATGCAGGCCACCGCCAACCTGGTGTTCGTGTTGGCGGCGCTGGCCGCCTGCACCGCCGCCGCACTGTGGGCGGCTCGGCTGCCGGTGTTCGCGATCAAGGCCATCCGCATCGAAGGCGATGTGTCGCGCAACAGCGAGAGCACCATCCGCGCCAACGCCGCGCACCGGCTGGCCGGCAGCTTTCTCACGCTCGATCTGCAGAAGAGCCGCGCCGCTTTCGAGGCCGTGCCCTGGGTGCGGCATGCGGTGGTGCGACGGGTGTGGCCCGGCCACCTGGCGGTGCGCCTCGAGGAGCACCGGCCGGTGGCGCTGTGGCTGGCTGCCGACGGCAACGACCGCCTGGTCAACAGCTTCGGCGAGGTGTTCGAGGCCAACGTCGGCGATGTCGAGGACGACAGCCTGCCCGGCCTGTCCGGCCCCGAGGGCACCGCGGTGCCGATGCTGGCCATGCTGAACCGCCTGACGCCGGTGCTGCAGGGCCTTCAGTCGGGCGCGCCGACCCAGCTGGACCTGTCGGCCCGCGGCTCATGGCGGGTGACGCTGGACAAGGGCGCGGTGATCGAGCTGGGCCGCGGCAGCGAGGCCGAAGTGATCGAGCGCACGCAGCGCTTCGTGCAGACGCTGCCCCGGGTGGAGGCGCAGTACCAGCGCCCGCTCGAGTCGGCCGACCTGCGCCACGCCGGCGGCTTTGCCGTGCGCCTGAAGGGCGTGACCACCACCGTGCCGGCGCCGCCGGCACGCAAGCGCTAGACAAGAAACCCGCAAGAGGCACCGCACTCATGGCCAAGGAATACAAGGATCTCATCGTCGGGCTCGACATCGGCACCGCCAAGGTGATGGCGGTGGCGGCCGAGGTGCTGCCCAACGGCGAGCTGCGGCTGGCCGGCCTGGGCGTGGCCTCGTCGCATGGCCTGAAGCGCGGCGTGGTGGTCAACATCGACGCCACGGTGCAGAGCATCCAGCAGGCGCTGAAGGAGGCCGAGATGATGGCCGCCTGCAAGATCGAGCGCGTCTACACCGGCATCACCGGCATCCACATCCGAGGCCAGAACTCGACCGGCATGGTGATCGTGCGCGACAACCGCGAGGTGACGCCGGTCGACGTGCACCGCGTGGTCGAGACGGCCAAGGCCATCAACATCCCGAACGACCAGCGGCTGTTGCTGGTCGAGCCGCAGGAGTTCGTGATCGACGGCCACGAGGTCAAGGAGCCGGTGGGCATGAGCGGCAGCCGGCTCGAGGTGAAGGTGCACAACGTCACCGGTGCGCAGAGCGCGGCCGAGAACATCCTCAAGTGCGTGCGCCGCTGCGGGCTGGAAGTGGAACGCCTGGTG
>JAURXG010000302.1 GCA_030654555.1 Aquabacterium sp. | reverse complement strand
GTTCGCCCTGGAGCTGCTGGGCGTGGCGCTGATCCATCACCACACCATGAAGGTGGCGGAGGGAGGCGCGCTGGTCATCACGCTCTACCAGCAGCTGGTCACCGGCTTCAAGGCCGGTGCCGGCGTGGCCGGCCTGCTGGGGCAGGTTGGCCATGAAGGGGTGACGCTGGCCAACCTGCTGGGCCTGCTGCTGGGCTTTGCGCTGCTGGCCGACCACTTCGAGAAGAGCCGCCTGCCCGAGGTGCTGCCGCACCTGCTGCCCGACGACTGGAAGGGCGGCTTCGTGCTGCTGTGCGGCGTGTTCGTGATGTCGGGCTTCCTCGACAACATTGCCGCGGCGATGATCGGCGGCACGATGGCCGCGGCGCTGTTCAAGCGCCGGGTGCACATCGGCTACCTGGCGGCCATCGTGGCGGCGTCCAACGCCGGCGGGGCCGGCAGCGTGGTGGGCGACACCACCACCACGATGATCTGGATTGCCGGCGCCAACCCGCTGTGGGTGCTGGAGGCCTACATCGGCGGCGTCGTCGCGCTGATGTTCTTCGGCGTCATCGCGGCGCACCAGCAGCACGCCTTCCAGCCGATCCAGAAGGACGACACGCCCGGTGTGCAGGTCGAGTACGGCCGGCTGGCGGTGGTGGCGGTGATCCTGCTGTCGGCCATCAGCGCCAACCTGTGGTTCAACCTGCGCAACCCGGCGGTGCTGGATCACTTTCCGGTGATCGGCACGGCGGTGGTGCTGGCCCTGCTGGTCACCGCGCCGTTCCGCGCGCCGCAGTGGAGCCTGTTGCCGGGCGCGTTCAAGGGCAGCGTGTTCCTGCTGGGGCTGGTGTGGTGCGCCTCGCTGATGCCGGTGGACGCGCTGCCGACGCCGACCTGGGCCACCACGCTGGGGCTGGGCTTCATCTCGGCGGTGTTCGACAACATCCCGCTCACCGCGCTGGCCATCCGGCAGGACGGCTTCGACTGGGGCTTCCTGGCCTACGCCGTGGGCTTCGGCGGCTCGATGATCTGGTTCGGCTCGTCGGCCGGCGTCGCGCTGTCCAACCTGTACCCCGAGGCGCGCTCGGTGGGCGCCTGGCTCAAGGGGGGCTGGCATGTGGCGGTGGGCTATGTGCTGGGCTACTTCGCGCTGCTGTTCGTCGCCGGCTGGCATCCCCACACGATCAAGCACGACAGCGGGGCTGCGGCCCCCGTGCCGGCGATCACCGCACCGGTGCCGCAACGATGAGCCGGCCGCGCATCCTGGTCACGATCCCGATGTTCGCCGAGGTGCTGGCGCGCCTGGGCGAACGCTTCGAGGTCGACGCTCCCTGCGGCACCGCCGACCACATCGACTGGACGCCCGCCACGCTGGCCGGGCGCGCGCAGGGCGCGGCCAGCCTGCTGGTGGCCGGCACGCCGCGCATCGACGCCGCGCTGCTGGCCGCCTGCCCCTCGCTGCGCGCGGTGTGCAGCATGGCGGTGGGCCACAACAACATCGACCTGGCGGCCTGCACCGCGGCCGGCGTGCTGGTCAGCAACGCGCCCGACGTGCTGACCGAGACCACCGCCGACTTCGGGTTTGCGCTGATGATGGCCACGGCGCGGCGCATCACCGAGAGCGAACATTTCCTGCGTGCCGGGCGCTGGACGCATTGGTCCTACGATCTGTTTGCCGGTGCCGACGTGCACGGCGCCACGCTGGGCGTGCTGGGCATGGGCCGCATCGGCCAGGCCATCGCGCGGCGCGGCGCGCTGGGATTCGGCATGCCGGTGATCTATCACAACCGCAGCCGGCTGGCCGCCGACATCGAGCAGCAACTGGGCGCCCGGTGGGTCGGCAAGGACGAGCTGCTGCAGCGCGCCGACCACCTGGTGATCGTCGTGCCCTACAGCCCGGCGTCGCACCACCTGGTGGGTGCGGCCGAGCTGGCGCTGATGAAGCCCACCGCCACGCTGACCAACGTCGCCCGCGGCGGCGTGGTCGACGACGCGGCCCTGGCCGTGGCGCTGCGCGAGCGCCGCATCGCCGCCGCCGGGCTGGACGTCTTCGAAGGTGAGCCCACGGTGCACCCCGACCTGCTGACCGTGCCCAACGTGGTGCTGACGCCGCACATCGCCAGCGCCAGCATGCCCACGCGCGGCGCGTTGGCCGAGCTGGCCGCCAGCAACCTGCTCGCCGCACTGGGGCAGGGCGCCGATGCCGGCCGGCCGCCCACCGCGCTGAACCCCGAGGTCCTGCCGCTGCGCGCCTGAACGGCCGCTTGGGCCGGCGGCTCGGCATGATCCGCGGGCCTGCTCCGGTTTGACGCACAGCGCCGTTGCGCGTTGCTCGGGTTTGCCCTCTCGTTGTCGGAGGCCGCGCGCCGCCACCATCAGCGCTGCCCGCGCCATCGATGCGCCGGGTTATCACTACGAGGAGAACCCGTGAGCACGAAGTTCAAGATCAACGGCAAGGCCGTGCAGGCCCAGTCGGAACCCGACACCCCGCTGCTGTGGGTGATCCGCGACGAGATCGGCCTCACCGGCACCAAGTTCGGCTGCGGCGCCAAGCTGTGCGGCGCCTGCACGGTGCACCTGGACGGCGAGCCGGTCCGCTCGTGCTCGACGCCGCTGTCGCGCGTGTCCGAGCGGCTGGTGTCGACGGTGGAGGGGCTCTCCCGCAACAACAGCCACCCGCTGCAGAAGGCCTGGATCAAGCACGACGTGCCGCAGTGCGGCTACTGCCAGAGCGGCCAGCTGATGAGCGCGGCCGCCTTGCTGGCCACCACCAACAACCCCAGCGATGCCGACATCGACGAGGCCATGAAGGGCAACGTGTGCCGTTGCGGCACCTACGTGCGGGTGCGCGCGGCCATCAAGACCGCCGCCGCCGAGATGCGCGGCGCCAAGGCCTGAAGGAGACCCGACCATGACCTCAACCACGACTTCACGCCGCGGCTTCCTCAAGACCTCGGCCACCTTCAGCGGTGGCCTGATGGTGGGCTTTGCGCTGCCCATGGGCGGCCCGGCCCAGGCCGCCGGCCTGATGCACACGCCCAGCGCCTGGGTGCACATCGCCGACGACAACACCATCACCCTGATCTCGGCGCGTGCCGAGATGGGCCAGGGCGTCTACACCTCGATGCCGATGCTCATCGCCGAGGAACTCAACGTCGACATCCAGAAGGTCAAGGTGGCGTTTGCGCCGCCGGGCAAGGTGTACGGCAATGCGCTGATCTTCGGCCTGCAGCTCACCGGCGGCTCGACCTCGGTGCGCGAGGGCTACGACAAGCTGCGCCTGGCCGGCGCGCAGGTGCGCGAGATGCTGATCACCGCGGCGGCCAACAAGTGGAACGCCGATGCCTCGACGCTGAAGGCCGAGAACGGCGTCGTTCTGGGCCCGAAGAAGGGCCAGCGCGCCACCTATGGCCAGTTGGCCGACGACGCGTCGCGCATCCCGGTGCCCGAGAAGCCCGCCATGAAGGACCCCAGCCAGTTCCGCATCGTCGGCAAGCGCACGACGCGGCTGGACACGCCGGCCAAGGTCAACGGCAGCGCGAAGTTCAGCATCGACACCCGGCTG
>JAURXG010000301.1 GCA_030654555.1 Aquabacterium sp. | reverse complement strand
GATGGTTTTTTCGTCCGCGGCCACCAGTCCGGCACGCGCGCCGCCTTCGATGGCCATGTTGCAGACTGTCATGCGACCTTCCATCGACAGAGCACGGATCGCCGAGCCACCGAACTCGATGGTGTAGCCGGTGCCGCCGGCGGTGCCGATCTTGCCGATGACGGCCAGCACGATGTCCTTGGCGGTCAGGCCCTTGCTCAGCGCACCCTCCACCCGCACCAGCATGTTCTTGGCCTTCTTGGCCAGCAGCGTCTGCGTGGCCATCACATGCTCGACCTCGCTGGTGCCGATGCCATGCGCCAGCGCACCGAAGGCGCCGTGGGTGCTGGTGTGGCTGTCGCCGCAGACCACCGTCATGCCCGGCAAGGTGGCGCCCTGCTCCGGCCCGATGACGTGCACGATGCCCTGGCGCTTGTCGAGGAACGGAAAGTACGCCGCCGCGCCGAAGGCCGCGATGTTGGCGTCCAGCGTCGTCACCTGCAGCTTGCTGGTGGGATCGGTGATGCCGTCGTAACCGCGCTCCCAGCCGGTGGTGGGCGTGTTGTGGTCGGCAGTGGCCACGATGGAGCTGACGCGCCAGACCTTGCGGTTGGCCAGGCGCAGGCCCTCGAAGGCCTGCGGGCTGGTCACCTCGTGCACCAGGTGGCGGTCGATGTAGAGGGTGGCGGTGCCGTCCTCCTCGGTGTGGACGACATGGTCGTCCCAGAGCTTGTCGTAGAGCGTGCGTGCGGTGAGTGTGGCGGTCATGGCGGCGGGCATGGCATTACCTCTTGCGGGGGACGGATTGTCGCGCGACTGGCGTGGCGACGGGTGGATCGGTTGACGTGGCGGGGGGCAGCGGGCCCGGGGGCGCCGGGCACAGCGCGTCGACGAAGCGCTGCACCACCGCGGGCAGCACCTCCTGGGTGCGCACCGCCAGCAGGTAGGCGCGCCGGGCCCAGGCTTCGTCCAGCCCCAGCGGCTGCACCGCGAAGATGCGTGCAAAGCGCTGGGCCACCACGGCCGGCAGCACCGCCACCCCCAGCCCGGCTTCCACCAGCTGCGCGATGGCGTCGAAGCCACGCACCTGCACCCGCACGTTGAGCGTGCGGCCCAGGGCCTGGGCGCGCTCGCGCATCTGCTCGTGCACGGCGGCACCCAGGTGCAGTCCGACGATGTCGAAATCCAGCAGCGCATCGAAGGGCACACGCTCGCGCCGGGCCAGCACATGGCCCTGCGGCACCAGCACCGCCAGTTCGCCATCGCGGTAGTGGCGGCAGCTCAGCCGGCTCTCGTGCTGCGGCGGCACGAAGAAGCCCACGTCGGCACGGCCTTCGGCCACGGCCGCCTGCACCTCGGCGCTGGTCAGGTCTTCCAGGCTGATGCGGATGCCCGGATGCGCCTGGCTGAAGGCAGCCAGGTCGGCCGGCAGGCATTCGGCGATCGCGCTGGCGTTGGCGGCGATGCGCAGATGGCCCTTGATGCCGCGCGAGAACTCGACCACCTCGCTCTCCAGCGCATGCAGCGAGGCATTGAGGCTGCGGATGTGCCGCACCAGCGCGCGGCCGGCCTCGGTCAGGTCGACACCCCGCGCACGCCGGTCGAACAGCGTCACGCCCAGCCGGATTTCCAGGTCGGACAGGCGCTTGCTGGCCGCGGCCAGCGCCAGATGCTCACGCTCGGCCCCGCGCGTGATGCTGCGGGTCTCGGCGATGGCCAGCACGAGGTTGAGGGTGATCAGGTCGAAGCGCATGACGCCAGGGTGGGGACAAACGCGGCGGAAGGGACGGGGGTGCGGCACTGGCCGGCGCCGCCGCCGCCTCACATCGGTGAACGTGGACGGGGACGGAAGGTCGGGCGTGGTCGGCCCATGCCGCCGGTCAGGCCGCCGCCCGATGATGTGCGAAGGCTGGGGAGGGACTGCACGGGCATCATCAAGCAAGCCTTCTTGAATGACGAAGCATAGGTCGAACTGGCGGCCCAGGGCAAGGCGGCCGGGGCGGCTCCTACACTGACCGGTTCTGCGCCTGGATGCTCGCGCGCCAACCTTGCCACCATGCCCCTGCTGCCCGAGTCAACGCCCCCGCTGCTGCCCGCCGACCTGCAAACCGTGCTCGACGCGCTGTGCTTCCTGCAGGCGCCGATCAACATCACCCGGCTGGCCGAGTTCCTGGGCGACCACCGCACGGCGCGCGGCACGCATTTCCACGGCCCGGAGCTGCGCCGGCTGCTGGGCGAGCTGCACGACGCCGGGCAGGTCGGCAACACGGCGCAGGGCCAGTGGTTCGCGCCGCCCGAGCTGGCCTGGCCACGCTTCGTCGCGCTGCTGCAGGCCCCGGCGGCCCGCGACCACTGGTGGGCCAGCTGGCGGCGGCTGTACCGCTTCGACCACAGCTGGCACCTGGAGCTGTTCGGCGAGGACGCGATGGTCGGCGCGATCCGCGTGGTGGTGCTGGCCGGCGGCACGCCGGCGGCCTTCGAGCGGCTGTGCCAGCTCAGCCGCAATGCCTCGCCCGAGCACCCCGGCCTGCTGGCCGCCGCGCTGCTGAAGCCCTTCGACACCCCGCTGTGGGAGGCCATCGACCCCGAGCTGCGCTACCGCCTGCTCACCCGTCTGCTGAACCACCTGGGCGGGGACGCCGAGACCCTGACCCTGCCGCTGTGGTCGTGGCTGCACGCCCGATCGCGGCCCGACGCCGAGGCGCTGCACGACGGGCTGCGCCTGCGCCTGGCCGAGCGCCTGCTGCTGGCCGGCCAGCATGACGAGACCCGGCGTGTGCTGCTGGGCCTGGATCATCCCGAGGCCCAGGCGCTGCGTGCGGCCGCCGACATCGCCGCCGGCCACCATGCCGCCGGTGCCCGCGCCTTCGAGCTGGCCTGGAAGGAGGCGGCGGCCACCGCCGGCCGCCGCAAGCACCTGTTTGCCGAGCCCACCACCTGGTTCTATGCGCTGGCGCTGATCGCCCAAAGCGATCCGGCCGCCTGGACCAAGGCGCGCAAGTTCACCGCCACCGAGGCCGGCAAGCGCGACGCCGATCCGTTCACCTTCTGGGGTGTGTGGCAGGAGGCGATCGACCAGCGCCTGGGCGATGCACCGCGCAGCGCCAAGCGCTTCTTCATCACGCCGCTGCCGGGCACCCGCCTGCACGGGCTGCAGCAGCTGAGCCACTGGCTGCTGTGCGCCTGGCTGGGTCATGCGCCGGCGCAGCCCGCGGTCTTCGAGCCACACGCCCGCGCGCTGGCCGCGGGTTACGAGGCCGCCGCCCTGCCCTGGCTGGCGATGATGGTGCGGCGCTGCGCGGCCCTGTTGCTGGGACAGGCGCCCACGGCGGCCGATGCGCAGCAGGCATTTCCGATCGGCGCGCCGGTGGACCGCTGGCGCGAGGCGCTGAACGCCATCGTCGCGCTGGGCCCGGTGGGCGGCACCGCCGCGGCCACCGGCCAGGCCCTGCAGGCCGACCGGCTGATCTGGACGGTGCAGACCGACGACCAGGGCCGCGTGCGGCGCATCGAGCCGCTGGAACAAAAGGCCGGCGCACGCGGCCTGGGCAAGCCCAAGCCGGCCTCGCTGGCGGCGCTGTCCAAGCGCAGCGACCTGCCGGCGCACGACGCCGCAGTGCTGCGCGCGATCAAGAAGCTGCCCTACGGCGGCCGGCTGGCGCTGGACAAGGTGCAGGCGGTGCAGGCCCTGGTGCAGCACCCCTGCGTGGCCTGGGCCGACGCGCCCTTGCAGCTGATCGAGGTGAGCGAGAGCCTGCCGCAGCTGGAGGTGCTGACGCGCGGCGACCACCTGCAGTTCCGCGTGGTCGATCCGATCAAGCCCGCCGACGACGCCGTGCCCGACGACGACGAGCTGGACGACGACGACTGGGCGCTGGCACAAGCCCGCCGCGGCGCCGATGCCGGCCGCCCGACGGTGCTGCTGCTGCGCGATGGCGCCGAGCGCGCGCGGCTGGTGCGCATCACCACCGCGCAGCTGCGCGTGGCCGAGCTGGTGACGCAGGGCTGGCAGGTGCCGGTGGCCGCCCGCGCCGAGCTGGACGCCGCGCTGCGGGTGCTGGGCACGCACTTCCAGCTGGCCAGCGACGCCGAGGCCGGTCACGAGGTGCCGGCCAGCCAGCTGCTGCGCGCCGAGTTGACGCCGCAGGGCGACGGCATCCACCTGCGGCTGGTGGCCGCGCCCTTCGGTGATTTCGGCCCGCGCCTGGCGCCCGGGCTGGGCCGCGAGCGGGTGACCACGGTGCACCAGGGCGTGACCCTGTCGACCAAACGCCTGCTGGCCGCCGAGCGTGCGCACCTGGCCGCGCTGACGCAATCGGCCGACTGGCTGGACGACGGCGACCACCTGTGGGTGCTGGACGAACCCGACCAGGCGCTGGCCGTGGTCGAGGCGTTGGGCAAGCTGGCCGACACCATCGTCAGCGAATGGCCCAAAGGCAAGCCGATGCGGGTGCGCGCGGTCACCGCGCCGCAGGTCAAGCTGAGCGTCAGCAGCCAGGGCGACTGGCTGGCCATCGACGGTGAACTGAAGCTGGACGGCGGCGAGGTGATCCGCCTGCGCGACCTGCTCGACCGGCTGCAACAAGGCCGCAGCCGCTACGTGGCCTTGGGCGACGGCGGCTTCCTGGCGCTGACCGACACGCTGCGCCA
>JAURXG010000293.1 GCA_030654555.1 Aquabacterium sp. | reverse complement strand
AGAAGTACCCGATCGTCGGCAACGACCACCACGTCACCGAATTCATCACCGACTACCTGCGCATGATGGTCTCGGGCAACCTCAACGCCCACGAGATCGAGAGCCTGATGGACAGCGAGATCGAGACGCACCACCAGGAAGAGCATGCCGCCGTTGCCGCCATCGGGCGCCTGGCCGGGGGCCTGCCCGCCTTCGGCATCGTGGCGGCGGTGCTGGGCGTGGTCAACACCATGGGCTCGGTGGGCCAGGCGCCGGCGGTGCTGGGCGGCATGATCGCCTCGGCACTGGTCGGCACCTTCCTGGGCATCCTGCTGGCCTACGGCTTCGTCGAGCCGCTGGGCGGCCTGCTCGAGCAGAAGGTTGAAGACGCCGGCAAGGAGTTCCAGTGCATCAAGACCACGCTGCTGGCCAGCATGCAGGGCTACGCCCCGCAGGTGGCCATCGAGTTCGGCCGCAAGGTGCTGTTCTCGGGCGACCGCCCGTCGTTCACCGAACTCGAAGCCCACGTGAAGAAGAAATGATGACCCCCCCCCGTAGCGCCTTCGGCGGTCCACCTCGCAGCTTGCAGGCTGCTCGGATTCGCCAGGCACGACGCAGTCCGAAGGGACTGCGCCATGTCCGGGCTCATCCCCCCCAGGGGGGCGCAGCCAGCGGCCCGGCGAAGGCGGTTCCGCGGCTGCCGCTTGGTGGCGGCGCCGCCATGCATTACGCGTCGTGCTACGCGCAGAAGGAGTAGTCGATGGCTGGAGATGCAAAGAAGCTGCAGCCCATCATCATCAAGCGGGTGAAGAAGGGCGGCCATGCGGTGCATGGCGGGGCGTGGAAGATCGCCTATGCCGACTTCGTGACCGCGATGATGGCCTTCTTCCTGCTGATGTGGCTGCTGGGCAGCACCTCCGAGGGCGACAAGAAGGGCATCGCCGACTACTTCCAGAGCCCGCTGAAGGTGGCGCTGCTCAACGGCGGCTCGGGCTCGGGCGATTCGTCGTCGGTGGTCAAGGGCGGCGGGCAGGACCTGACGCGCTCGGGCGGCCAGGTCAAGCGCGGCGACGTGGACGCGCCGACCAAGACCATCAACCTGCAGGCGCTGCGCCACGAGCAGCGGGTGGCCGAGGCCGCCCGGCTGCAGGAGCTGAGCGAGCAGGTGGCCAACGAGTTCAAGAACAACGCCAAGCTCTCGCAGTACGCCTCGCAGATCAAGCTGGACATGACGCGCGACGGGCTGCGCATCCAGATCGTCGACGAGCAGGCCAGGCCCATGTTCGACAGCGGCAGCGCCGTGGTCAAACCCTACATGCGCGAACTGCTGCGCGCCATCGGCGCCGTGCTGGTGGAGGTGCCCAACCGGCTGACGCTGGAAGGCCACACCGATGCGCAGCGCTTCTCGGCCGGCGAGGCCGGCTACAGCAACTGGGAGCTGTCGGCCGACCGGGCGAATGCCTCGCGCCGCGAGCTGGTGGCCGGTGGCCTGACCGAGGAGCGCGTGCTGCGGGTGCAGGGCCTGGCCAGCAGCCAGCCCTTCAACCGCGACGACCCCGCCGATCCGCAGAACCGGCGCATCAGCATCATCGTGATGAACCGCGAGGCCGAGGACCGCTTCTACCGGCCCACCGCCGACATGGTGTCGGCACCCCCGACGACCGCGGCCGAACCCTCGATCCGACCCGAAAAGCCGGCCCTGGTGTCAAGTACGGCGCCAGGCGGCCGATAAGGCCGAAACGACCTTCGTCGCAGTTCCGCAATTCCACTCTCCACTCTTTGCCCCAGCCCCGAGGACAGACATGAGCAATCCCTCCGACCTCAAGTTCCTGGTCGTCGACGACTTCTCCACCATGCGCCGCATCGTGCGCGGCCTGCTCAAGGAAATGGGCTGCAACAACGTGGATGAAGCCGAAGACG